>JBAUGO010000364.1:0-5056 GCA_049679775.1 Anderseniella sp. | reverse complement strand
TGCACGCTCCATGTGCCACCCTTGCGCTCGATCATGTCGCGCTTGAGCGTTGCCAGAACACCTGCGGCCTGCTCACCGCCCATCACCGAAATGCGGCTATTGGGCCACGACCATACAAACCTTGGATCAAAGGCCCTGCCCGACATGCCATAATTGCCGGCACCGAACGAACCGCCCACCATCATTGTCACCTTGGGCACCGATGTCGTGGACACCGCCGTTACAAGCTTCGCCCCGTCCTTGGCGATGCCACCCGCCTCATACGCCTTGCCCACCATGAAACCAGTGATATTTTGCAGGAACACCAGCGGGATTTTGCGTTGCGAGCACAGCTCAACAAAGTGTGCGCCCTTGAGCGCACTTTCGGAAAACAGCACGCCGTTATTGGCAATGATACCACACGGTATTCCATGGATATGGGCAAAGCCCGTGACCAATGTGGGGCCAAAACGCGCCTTGAATTCATCAAACCGCGAGCCATCCACCACCCGCGCCAGCACTTCACGAATATCATAGGGCGTCTTCAGATCACCCGGCACCACGCCCATGATTTCGTCCGGGTCATAGAGCGGGTCTTCAGATTTCTGCATAATGAGCGATGATTGCTTGCCGGAATTGAGATTGGCAACGGCACGCCGCGCCAGTTCCAGCGCGTGAACATCGTCCATGGCCATATGATCTGCCACGCCTGAAAGCCGCGTGTGCACATCCGCGCCGCCAAGCTCCTCAGCCGTGACGATCTCGCCTGTTGCAGCCTTGACCAGTGGCGGGCCAGCCAGAAATATTGTGCCTTGTTCCTTGACGATGATGGACTCATCCGACATCGCAGGCACATAGGCCCCACCTGCTGTGCACGACCCCATGACAACAGCGATCTGGGCAATGCCCTTGGCTGACATATTGGCCTGATTATAAAAGATGCGGCCAAAGTGATCCCGATCCGGGAAAACCTCGTCCTGTTGCGGCAGGTTGGCCCCGCCTGAGTCCACCAGATAAATGCACGGTAGATTACAGGCTTGCGCCACTTCCTGCGCCCGTAAATGCTTCTTTACGGTCATCGGATAATAGGTGCCGCCCTTGACCGTCGCATCATTGGCAATAATCATGACCTCGCGGCCCTGTACCGTACCGACACCACAAATCAAGCCTGCACATGGCGCATCGCCATCATACAAACCATGCGCTGCCGTCGCCCCGATTTCCAGAAATGGCGAGCCTGGATCAAGCAACCGCGCCACCCGTTCGCGCGGTAATACCTTGCCTCGCGACACATGGCGTTGCCGCGCCACCTCGCCCCCGCCATCAAGCGCTTCCTTCACCGCATCGTTCACTTGCTCAAGCGCTACCAGCATCGCCTTGCGATTGGCATCATAGCTTTCACCGCGAGTGGGTGCTGATGGTTTCAATATGCTCATCACACGGTTTCCAGAAACATTTCACGCCCGATCAGCATGCGCCGGATTTCCGATGTCCCAGCACCGATTTCATATAGCTTTGCATCGCGCAGCAACCGGCCTGTGGGGTATTCGTTGATATAACCATTTCCGCCCAAAGCCTGAATGGCTTCCAATGCGCACCACGTTGCCTTCTCGGCTGAATAGAGAATACAGCCGGCCGCATCCTTGCGTGTGGTCTCGCCTCGATCAGCCGCAGCCGCCACTGCATAAACGTAAGCCCGGCAGGCATTCATCGTGGTGTACATGTCTGCCAGCTTGCCTTGCATCAACTGGAACTCGCCGATGGCTTTGCCAAACTGCTTGCGCTCATGGATATAAGGCACCACCACATCCATGCACGCAGCCATGATACCCAGCGGACCGCCCGACAATACCAGTCGCTCATAGTCGAGGCCGGACATCAGGATCTTCACGCCCTGCCCTTCCTCGCCAAGCACATTCTCATACGGCACTTCACAATTCTCGAATACCAGCTCGCACGTGTTGGAACCGCGCATCCCCAGCTTGTCCAGCTTTTGCGCCGTGGAGAAGCCTTTCATGCCGCGCTCAATCAGAAATGCCGTGATGCCCTTTGGTCCTGCGTCGGGATCAGTCTTGGCATAGACCACCAGCGTGTCCGCGTCAGGACCATTGGTGATCCACATCTTGTTGCCATTCAGAATATAGCTGTCATTGCGCTTGTCCGCCCGCAGGCGCATCGACACAACATCAGACCCTGACCCCGGCTCCGACATGGCAAGCGAGCCAACATGTTCGCCGCTACAAAGCCTGGGCAGATATTTCGACTTTTGCTCTGCGTTGCCCCAGCGGTTGATCTGGTTCACACACAGATTGGAGTGTGCCCCATAGGAAAGCCCCACCGAAGCAGATGCCCGGCTAACCTCCTCCATGGCAACGGTATGGGCGAGATAACCAAAGCCTGAGCCTCCAAACTCCGGATCTGCTGTCATGCCAAGCAATCCCAGCTCACCCATCTGGTTCCACAAGTCTCGTGGCATGTCGTTGTTGCGGTCAATATCGGCTGCCAGCGGAGCCAACCTATCCTGCGCCCAGCGTTGCACAGTTTCTCGCAAGGCATCTATATCTTCACCAAGCCCAAAATTCATTCCGCTGCCAAACATGCATCCTCCTTCAGGTTTGCACCAACGCTGTGCAAAACCATATTTGTATAAATGTCTTCAATCTCGGACAGCGACAGCCTGCCCTTCTGGCGGTACCAGGTATTGACGCCTGTCAACATGGCGATGATGGCCATGCCCGCAATGCGCGCGTCAGCTACGTCAAGCTCTCCACGTTCAGAGCCTTGCTTGAGGATTGCGGTTACGCACCCCTCATAGGTCTTGCGCAAGCTTTCCACCCGCTTGAAACTGTCAGGCTCAAGATTGCGCAATTCCATGTAAGAAATGAACACCGCGTCTGATCGACCTGCATGATAGTGAATGTGAAATCTGGCAAAGCGTCTGAGCGCCGCCACTGCGCTTTCATTGTCCCTTGCCTCGGATTGCCAGGCAGCTATCAAGGCTTCCATATGAGCAACCAGCAAGTTCTCAAGCAGCGCATTCTTGTTGGGAAAATGGTTGTAAAGCGCAGCCGCCTGTACCCCCACATCCTGTGCGATCTGGCGCATGGAGACTGCGGCAAACCCGTGCGCAGCAAACAGGCGCTCGGCACATTCGCGAATGCGTTGCGCCGTTTCAATGCCAACACTGCCTGCTGTACGGGCCAAACCATCGCTCCTTTAATTAAATGAACGTACGTTATATTAATTCAACAACTTCATACCGTCAAGTCATTGCCAAACCATTGACAAACTCACGAAATTACAGCGTCATCTTCAAATCATGACCCACGCACACCTTGATCACACAACAAACCTTCTGGACACGCTGATTGCCTATCCGACAATCTCGACTGACAGCAATACCGACTTGATTCATTTTGCTGCCAACTTCCTGCAAGCCCTTGGTGCAAAAGTAAAAATCTCTCCTGATGCAAGCGGGCGCAAAGCCAATCTGTTTGCCACACTCGGCCCTGAAGTCGATGGTGGCATTGTGCTTTCAGGCCACTCGGACGTGGTGCCGGTAGAAGGTCAGGACTGGACTTCAGACCCATTCAGCATGCGCCGGGATGGAGACAATTTATACGGGCGCGGAACCTGTGACATGAAAGGCTTCATCGCAGCAAGCCTTGCCATGGCTAGCGATTATGCCGGCCTGGACCTGAAGCGGCCGGTACACTTTGCCTTCACACACGATGAAGAAACCGGATGCATGGGTGCGCGCGCATTGATGGAAGAGCTCAAGGATATTGGCATGCTGCCATCGGCCTGCATCATAGGCGAACCCACCTCAATGCGTATCATCGAAGGCCACAAGGGGTGCTATGAATACTCTGTCGAGTTTTCAGGTCTGGCCGGTCATGGCTCGGTGCCGGATGCAGGTGTGAGCGCGGTGGAATATGCCGTGCGCTATGTCAGCCACCTCATGTCGCTGCGCCCCGAACTGGTAAGGCGCTGCCCGGTAGGTTCACAGTTTGAACCACCCTATACAACCTTGCAGATAGGGCGTGTGTCCGGTGGCATCGCCACAAACGTCATTGCCGACAAGTGCCAGGTTGATTGGGAAATGCGCCCTGTACAAGTGTCGGATGCAGATTTCGTCAAGTCCAGCATTCGCCATCATGTTGAGCACGAGTTACTTCCCGCCATGCGCGCCGTCCATCCAAACTCGGATATTGTTACTCATGTACTTGGAGAAGTGGTGGGCCTTGAACCTATGCCCGATAGCGAAGCCCTGAAACTGGTTGCAGAGTTAACCGGCGCGAACGCAAGCGATGTCGTTTGTTTCGGCACCGAGGCCGGCCTGTTTCAGGAGATCGGAATACCGACGGTTGTGTGTGGACCTGGTTCCATTGACCAAGCCCACAAACCGGATGAATATGTTTCGCTCGACCAGCTCGACCAGTGCCTCTCCATGCTGGAAAAGTTGAAGGTCAAGCTGGTTTAGAACCGGCATGTGATACCTTTTGCTGGTAAGCAGCTGGTATGTGAATGCAATCGCCGTTTTGATCAGCATGCAAAACAGCCGCTTGATATCATGCCATGTCTATCGCTTTCACAAATACATCAATCTCGGCCTGGGTGTTGAAGTAATGGACTGATGCTCTGGTCAAAGCGGCAAGATTGCGAGGTTCAAGATCAAGACGGGCAGATGTCATGCCCGAAACCGACACATTGATACCTGATTGCCTCAGCTTGTCGTATATTTCCGTAGGGGCTGCCCCAGCTTTCGTGAAAGTGACGATGCCGCATTTCTTCTCACCCAGGTCATGGACTTCAACACCATTCAAAGCCTCAAGCGAAGTTCGCAAACTCTTTCCAAGGCTTTCAACGCGTGCTTCGATATTTTTTAGCCCGATGCCACGCGCGTATTTCACCGCCGCCATCAGGCCGACGCGACCTGCGACATAACTCTCCCAATTCTCAAACCGCTTTGCGCCTTCGGCTAACTTGAAACTGTTGGCACTGGTCCAGGTAGCTGACCGCAAATCAATGAAGGGGGGGTCTATCTGGTCGATGATGCCCTTGCGCACATACAGAA
>JBAUGO010000363.1:0-8034 GCA_049679775.1 Anderseniella sp. | reverse complement strand
CAAATGGGCCGGTGATGATCCTGCTCGTGAAGGCTTGATCGACACACCAAAACGCGTTCTCAAAGCCTACAGTGAGCTGTTTTCCGGCTACAATGCCAATGGCCGCGACGTGCTTGAACGCACCTTTGAGGACGTTGGCGGTTATGATGATATCGTGATGGTTCGCAATATCGAGTTTTCATCGCATTGCGAACACCACATGGTACCCTTCCACGGCCATGTACATATTGCCTATCTTCCGACAGAAGGAGTGGTTGGGTTATCCAAGCTCGCCCGCGTAGTGGAAGTATTTGCGCGGCGCCTGCAAACACAGGAAAACCTGACCGCGCAAATTGTTCATGCAATTGACACTCAATTGGACTGTCGCGGAGTTGCGGTGATGATTGAAGCTGTCCACAACTGCATGACCATGCGCGGTGTGCAAAAGCAGGATGCCTCAACCTTGACGACGCGGTTCACTGGAGAATTCAAATCAGAACCGGCTCTTCAGGCAAGATTCATGGAAATGGTGCGTTATCGTAAATCTGACTGACAGCTCTTTCCCATTGCCCGGCAGCATTGACGATGTCGAGGAGGGAAACATATTTGCCCCCCGCTTCAACAGTGACGGCCTGTTACCTGCAATTGTTCTGGATGCAACCACCAGCGCACCCCTCATGTTTGCCTTCATGAATGAAGAGGCATTGCGTCTGACCATAAACACAGGCTTTTCGCATTTTTACTCACGCTCGCGAAAAGCCTTATGGAAAAAGGGGGAAACCTCCGGTCAACTCCAGCATGTCAAACGTATCCGCACCGATTGCGACCAGGATGTTGTGGTGCTGGAAGTGGAAGTGTCCGGTGATGGAGCTGCCTGTCACACCGGACGCGCTACCTGCTTCTACAGAGCGCTAGACAGCAACGGCAGACTCATAACCATTGATGGCGATAAACTGATCAACGCCGAAAAAGTTTACGGAAAATCAGCCCCCAAGACCTAGCCTATAAAAAATGTCGCACGGCCTTCGTCTGGCGTTTGCTGAGTTGACACTGGCTGAGTTGACACTGGCTGAGGTGGCGCTGGCTGAGGCGCAACTTGCAGCGTGGGAGCAGCCTGATGCAAGGCGGCCGCATAGTCTGCCGCACCGGGAACCTCCGGCACCCTTTGCTCAGCAAACTGCGGTTGCGGCTGATAGTCAGGCATAATCTGAGATTGCGGCGCAACAGGCGCGGCTTCAGGTGCTGCGGTTATGGCTGGTTCTGGCAGAGCTTCAGATGGCTCTATGACGGCTTCTTGTTCTGCTGGACTATTTCCTGTGAGTGCACTCAGCAAGAGATCCATCGCATCGGAAAGCGTAATAAGACCCTTGATCGTTCCTTGATCCGTAACAAAGGTAAAATCGGAAGCCGTTCTGTTCAAAAACTCAAGCAAGTCGGTAATCGACGTTGCCATATCACAGGCAGGCACCATGTCCCGTGCAAGCTCACCGGCGGTCATTTGCATAACCGATGAGCCGAGCCGACCTGAGGCATGAATGATGTCCGTATTACTCAACACGCCTTTTACTTCGCCACGATCACTGAGGGTCAATGCAGCAGGCGTCTTGCATGAACGCATATAAGCACAAACATCTACAATCATGGTTGATTGCAGAATGACCGGAATACCCCGTCCATATTGCTCTATGATGTCAGCAGCATTCATTATGTAGTTCCGGTACGAGGGAGGCTTGCGCCACGTCAATGACACCGACTACAGTCTCACGAAACCCTTAACCAGTGGTTTCTCCTGCCTTATGATTATGTGGATCAAGATGACCAAACAGCAATAATCCAGTCAAAAAACCACCCAAATGCGCTTCCCACGCGACACGAGCATCAGTCAGCAATCCTGAGCTTGCCGACACGATGTCCACGCCAAGCCAGATGGCGATAAAAATCACAGCCGACTTGTTGGTAAACAACCGCAATAATGGTTCCGGTGGAATATGGGTCAAGTCCTTGCGCAGGCCAGTCGACAATGTTCCACCATGAGAAAAGATCAGTCTTATCGCCACTGCAACCTGACCTGCTATGGCACCTGAAGCGCCAACCAGTATCGTCTCTGTACCCCAGGCAATCACCAATGAAAAGGTCGCCGCGATAGCAGCAGCCAACGCTGACAGAAACAGAAACCGCCCTGCTCCCAGCCGCCTTGCCGCTACCGACCCAAAAGCCAGCATCCAGACAATATTGAGGATCAGATGGGTCCAGCTACCATGCAGAAGCGAATAACTGACAAACGATGTGTAGCGCGCCAATTCACCGCCTGGAGGCAAAATACCGCCAATAAACATATCTGCAGGCATATAGCGCTGCACCACAAATGCCATTGAGTACCTGATCCAGTTTGATGTGTTAACGGGGAGAAACTCAAGCGCAGCATGAATGGCCAGAAGCACAACTGCCAGCAAGATGACAATTCCGGGTGCATTGATAATGGGTTCCCTGCGTACTGGTGCAGCGTCCTCAAACTGACTTCTAGGCAGGTCTTCAGGATCGCCCGGCCGGTTCGGTTCAGATTTGAAATCAGTCATGATCTAGCTGGTCCAATCATATGAGTCTGGCACGGTCTCTGCATTGTACTGGGCAAGCGTTCAGCTTTGAAACAGCAAACAGACCATCCAGGCAGGACTTCTATATGTCAGGCAATACCAATACATTCAACACTGACCCTGACAATGGGGTTATCCATCCTACCAGCAGGCAGCTTTTCCGCACCTGGGAACGTCTCAGAGGGGAAAACAGTGCTCCATTACGCTCGCAAATGACAATTTCCGAGCTTTCGGCCATTATTCCATGGGTCTGTATCCTTCACCGTGATCTGGACAGAATGTCTTACGTGTTCAGACTTGCAGGCTCGGCTGTGTGTGATATCTGGGGCCGTCCATTGACACAGAGTGTCGCTTTTCAGGACTGGTCAAGCTTTGACAGGGAAACAATTGTGCGCGCGCTTGATACGGTCGTGGGCATGAAACAGCCTTGCGTGGCCCGGTTTGTTGCCTATTCATTCGGTGGACGTGAGGTTGGATTTGAACTGCTCGCAGTACCTGTACTGGCAGCGAACGGCAAAGATGTTCATGCCATGCTCACTATCGCCCCGTTTCGAGATCGCCGTGGCCTTGAAGCTGATCCGCTCGTTGATTTTCAGATCAGGAAAATCAAGGTCTTGTGGACTGATGAGCTTCCTGGTGAACCAGTGCGCACCAAAGCCTTCAGCAACGACGATGTGAAACGCATGAATACCAGTTTCTTGCGTGTCATTGATGGCGGCAAAATCTGACTCTAAACTGGTGGTCGCCTTATATACAGTATCTAACCTGTTTAAAAATCAGAAACATGCTTCCGGAAATCGGAGTTTAACTGATTTGTTAATCCTGCATTTACGCAAAATCGCCTAAGGTGAAAGGGCTGACCGCAAACGGGTCAGCGACCGCCGATCGGGGAGAGTTTGTAGTGGCACCTCACAAAGGACCATCAAAGTGAATGCATTTTCCATAGCAGCTGAACTCGCAGATTTCGGCACCGAAAACAAAGTCAAGAAACGTACTATATTTGGTCGTTTCATGCTGCCAGATATGAGTGAACATCCATGCCAGATGAAAAGCATTGATGCAGATGGCGTCAACCTCCTGACCGATCAGGATATTGAACATGGCACATCGATTATTGCCTACCTTGAAGACATTGGCCGAGTAGACGGTACGATGGAGAGTAAAATTGAAGGCGGTTATTTCATTGCATTCAATTTGACGGGTGGCAGACGTGAGCGCATGGAAAAGCGTCTGGAATGGTTTGAAAAGGCTGATCCAGGCGAACGTCAACATGACCGCTTCATACCCAAGAAAGCCGTATCCCGCATAACTCTGGCTGATGGACGCGAATACGATTGCGAAGTTCTCGACATTTCGGTTTCTGGCGCAGCTGTAAAAACGCATGTGATACCAAGCATTGGAACCTATGTATCATTGGGCAAAATGCGCGGGCGCGTCGTACGTTATACATCGGACGGCATAGGCATCCAGTTCATGTCAAATCTTGATGACAAAACATTTCGCGAGCACGCTACCATCTGAAGCTTAATGCACCGCACGATCACAAACCGCTGAAGCCCCAGGTTTTCAGCGGTTTTTTGTTGTCCAAACGGCGTTAGTAACTACTTCATGATTAATGAAATTCACGCGGATCGATTCAAATTCGGCACAAGTGCTTAGCTGAATCTCAAATGCCATGCGGTAACTTCTCCCCATAACAAAAAAACGAAATGGGGCGTTGAAATGAAATATTTAAAGGGGATGGCATTGTGCCTGGCTGTTATGGCCACCGCAATTCCAGCACAGGGGTACACCAGCAGCAAGACCAGCAATATGTCTGAGTCGTCTGCAATCTATTCACCACAATACGGTGGCACCTTGCCACCAATCGGCTATGTCGAATTTTGCGCACGCTACAAGGCGGAGTGTCGAAATGTTGGAGTCGGTAAATCCGCAATAGATTTGAACAACAAAACCTGGGCTCAACTTGTCGAAGTCAATGACTTTGCCAATGACAAGGTTGCACCGGTAACGGACATGGATCTTTACGGCACCATCGAGCGCTGGGAATACCCCTCGCTGGCAGGTGATTGCGAAGACTATGTGCTGATGAAAAAACGGTATCTGGAAGGCCTGGGCTTTCCGTCAGAGGCACTGCTTATAACCGTTGTTCTTGATGAGAATGGTGACGGTCATGCTGTGCTGATGGTGCGCACGGACGGTGGAGACTTCGTTCTCGACAACCGTCGCCGCACAGTGCTGCGCTGGTCAGAAACCGGCTACGAATTTCTCAAGCGTCAATCGCAGGCAAATCCTCGCAAATGGGTAGCGATGAGCACCCGTTATGCCAAGAACAAGGAAACAGTTGCTGGCGCAAATTAAAAGCGAACGATGAGAATACGAAACGGCCCGGTCGGCGTCCCCTCCCCATCCCCCAACCTTCCGGGTCTCAGGGGCCAGCATCAATCCCACCTGATGCTGGCCCTGCTTTTTTTCAAAGATGTGTTTCAGACTTCAATCAGCTTGAAGCCATTTTCACGCGCATATCGATGCACCTTGTCAACGTAGGTTTGCGCTCCAGCCCGAAGCGCTGCTTCAGCTTTCTCATCGAGGGTTTTCATGACACGCCCCGGTGCACCAAGAACCATTGAATTATCCGCAATCGTCTTGCCTTCACCAATCAGGGCATGTGCCCCGACAATACAATTTCGCCCAATCACGGTTCCGTTCATGACGGTTGCGCCCATACCGATGAGTGAATTGTCGTGCACCGTGCAACCATGCAGCATGGCCAGATGACCAACCGTGACGCCTTTGCCAAGGGTCAGAGGAAAACCGGGATCAGTGTGCAAAACACAATTGTCCTGAATATTGCTCTCGTCACCAACGTCAATGAGCTCATTGTCTCCCCGCAACACCGCTCCAAACCAGACACTGCACAGTTTCCCCAACCTGACCTTGCCAATCAGCGATGCTGTTGGGGCGACGAAGTAACTGGAATCGGTGGGGAACTCGGGGCTATGGCCCTCAAATTCATAAGCACTCATGGGGTTAACACCTGTAGGCTCAAGCTGTTATCAGAAAATCCAGCCCTACAAGTAACACAACACCCGTCATGAAGCACCATAGGGCTGACACGACAAGGCCAGCCAGAGTCACCCCCGCATAACCCCATCCCCGGTCCATCAGCCTTGTAGACATCCCGGCCAGAATGAACGGTGCCGCCAGCATGACTGCAAGTACACGAAAAGGAGCTGCCCATGCAGGACCGTCATCCAGTAAACCGACGAAGCTGGGTCTTGTCCTGCCAAGCCACAACCAGCCGGAATGGACCAAACCTGCACCTGTCAAGCCAAAGGCCATGATCACCAAAAAAGTATCATATGTCATTTCGAGACACCCCATATCCATTGGTTCCATGCAAGTTTGGCCGAATAACTGCCCAATTTGTGGTTGACAGCCAGCAGCAGACAAACTTTTGCGCACTTGCACGAAAACCTTGCAACGGGCATACCAATCAGAGGTTTGATCTGAAATTTGCGAGAAATGAGCAGACGCAACGCACAATATCGCGGCGACCCCAGAGAACGATCCATTGGTAGGCTGCTGGTGACACTGATTGGGTTGATCCTGGTCACAGCCGGATTCATTCTGACATGGCTCTTCCTGTCTGACAGGGACCTGCTGTTTTCGGGAACCACACAATCATCACCAGACGCACCGCCAACACTGGCGCGCTATAGATTTGACAGCGGCGATCTGATTGCACCGACCAGGCTGGTGACCCGCGTCAAGCAGCGCACCCTCGGTAACGTTACAAATCTCGACCTTCTATTACCCTGGGCCTACAATCCTGGCACTGTCCCTTTACCACCGGCAACAGCGGACGAGTTCAACGACTGGATCGTGTTGAGCTTCGAGATGAACAACAAGGACGAGCTGACACCCGTGGAACGCTACGGGGAGATTTATCCTGTTTATTTCGATGGAGAACCGGAGAAGGTTTCTGGTAATCTGCTTCGCTACAAGTTCAAGGAAAATAGCCCATATTCCGACCTGACACTTTATGTGGCAACGGTTGATGGCAAGCACATCGTGCACCGCTGCGACCGCAAACCATCCGTATTGGGGCCGATACTTTGTGAACGCACCATTGCCCTGACAAATGACATGAACGTACGCTTCAGATTTGCGCTGGAGCATCTGGAGAAATGGGCTCAAATCGAGCGCAATGTCAGCCTTGCCTTGACCAACATGTTCAGCAGTACCCAGCGCTGACAAAAATTACGAGTACAAAAAGTCTCTACTCGAGATCAAAGTCCAGGATTGCCATCTGGAAATTGTAGGAAAGATCATCAGGGTCTTCATCATCGCGATAAACAACACCGACGAATTCCTCACCTATATAGACCTCGCAGGAATCATTTTTTTGTGGCCGCTTGCGCACCTGAATAGCTGAGTTGTCAAACGTCTTCTGAAGAAAACGGCTCAATTTGGAAATTTCATCAGGTGTCATTCAAGGCCTCTTGGTGAATAACGTCGTACAAATCATCACCAGTGTGTAACCGCGATCACACCTGTTGGAAACCCCCTTTTGGACTGAATTTTCAGCCTCAGTTCTCGATACCGACTTCATTCAGCCGATGATCCATGATCCGGGCCGGTTCATCACAGCCAGCATAACCAACCACCTTGGCTGGCACACCTGCAACAGTGCGGTTGGCTGGAACGTCATGCAGCACAACAGAACCTGCAGCAACGCGTGAACAATGTCCGATTTCGATATTGCCCAAGATGGATGCCCCTGCCCCGATCAAACAGCCGTGGCGAACTTTTGGATGGCGGTCGCCATCGGCCTTGCCAGTGCCGCCCAGGGTTACAGAATGCAACATGGACACATTGTCTTCGACCACAGCTGTTGCACCAATCACGATGGAATGGGCATGATCAATCATGATGCCCTGGCCGATTTGGGCCGTCGGGTGAATATCAACACCAAAAATCATGGATGAACGGCTTTGCAGATAATAGGCAAAATCCTTCCGCCCCATCTTGTAGAGCTGGTGAGCCATTCTGTAGGTCTGGATCGCCTGAAAGCCCTTGAAGTACAAGAACGGCTCAATATACCTGTCACAGGCAGGATCACGATCATTCACGGCCAGAATGTCTGCCCTCGCGCGCGCACCAATGTCGGAATTTGCCTCAAGCGCCTCCTCGAACCCTTGCACGATAAGCTCGGCATTGATATCCGCATTGCCAAGACGCTGCGCCAGTCTGTGGCATAAAGCTTCTTCAAAGCTGGACGGGTTCAAGATCGAGGTAAACATGAAACCACCCAGACATGTGTCCGACCTTGTGACAGCTTCGGCCTCGGATCTGATCCGGTCCCATACAGGGTCAATGGACGCAAGTTTTGGTGAGACGGCTTTTTGTGTTGGCATGGCGAACACCTTTATTTTGAGGGTGACCGGACAATACCGAC
>JBAUGO010000362.1:0-4321 GCA_049679775.1 Anderseniella sp. | reverse complement strand
GGCGAAGATGGCCCGACCCATCAGCCAGTTGAACATCTGGCAGCGCTTCGTTGCATGCCAAATGTCAACGTTTTTCGACCCTGCGATGCTGTGGAAACGGCCGAATGCTGGGAAGTCGCACTTCAATCACAGTCAACTCCTTCTGTGCTGGCACTGACACGGCAAAAGCTGGCACCTGTGCGGATCAAGTTCCAGAAGGAAAACATGTGCGCACGCGGCGCCTATGACGTTCACGCTGATACTGACGCAAAAGTGGTAATCTACGCATCCGGCTCGGAAGTTGAAATTGCCATGCAAGCTTACGAGAAGCTTGCCGAAATGAACATCTCGGTTCGCATTGTTTCGGTTCCCTGCATGGACCTGTTTGAAGCCCAGGACGCCGACTATCGCGCATTGATAAAGGGTGATGAGCCCGTGCGCATTGCGGTGGAAGCTGGTGTACGCCAGGGATGGAACGGCCTTATCGGTGATAATGGCTCGTTTATCGGCATGTCCACCTTTGGCGCATCAGGCCCTGCTGAAGAGCTTTACAAGCATTTCGGCATCACCCCTGACGCAGTCGTCCAGGCCGCGCTTTCCGGCCTTGAAGCCAGCGCTTGAAACAAGGTCAGCCCATATCATGACCAGCTTCAGAACGCTCGATGATCTGGATGTCGCTTCCAAGCGTGTACTGGTGCGTGTCGACCTGAACGTACCGATGCAGGCCGGCAAGGTTTCTGACACCACAAGACTTCATGCTGTTGCCCCAACCATCACCGAATTATCCGATAAAGGTGCGAGGGTCATTCTGCTGGCACATTTCGGCAGACCCAAAGGCAAACCGGACCCGGACTTGAGCCTTGCCCCCATTGCACCTGTCTTGTCAGACGTGCTGGGCAAGCCGGTAAAATTCTCACTGCAACCACCTAAAGACATGTCAGACGGTGACATTGTGTTGGTAGAGAATACCCGCTTTCATCCCGGTGAAGAAGCCAATGACGAGGGCATGGCAAGGTTTCTGGCAAGCATAGCAGACATCTATGTAAACGATGCATTCTCGGCCGCCCATCGCGCCCATGCCTCAACCGAAGGGGTGGCGCATCTGTTGCCATCGGCGGCTGGGCGTTCCATGGAAAAGGAACTGTCTGCTCTGTCGGCAGCGTTGACCAACCCGAAACGCCCACTGGTTTGTGTGGTCGGCGGGGCAAAGGTTTCAACCAAGCTGGAACTGCTCGGCAACCTGTCAAAGGTTGCAGACACCATTGTCATTGGCGGTGGCATGGCCAACACATTCCTTGCAGCGCAAGGCATCAATGTGGGCAAGTCACTGTGCGAACATGACATGGCTGCCACTGCGCTCGACATTCTGAAACAGGCTGCAACAAACAAGTGCCAGATTATCCTGCCAGTCGACGCTGTTGTCGCAAAGGAGTTTGCAGCAGGAGCGGCAAACCGTACTGTGGATGTTGACCAGATTGCAGCAGATGAAATGATGCTTGATGTCGGGCCCAAATCCATCGAACAGGCATGTGCTGCTTTTGAAGGAGCTGCGACGGTCGTCTGGAACGGGCCGTTTGGAGCATTCGAGATTGAACCGTTTGACAAGGCGACTGTGGCAGCGGCTCGCCATGCCGGCAAACTGGCCAGAGCCGGAAAGTTGATCGCGGTTGCAGGCGGAGGCGATACAGTCGCGGCCTTGAACCATGCAGGCGCAGCAAATGATTTTACTTATGTGTCCACAGCAGGTGGCGCATTTCTTGAATGGCTTGAAGGCAAGGCGCTCCCTGGCGTCGAGATTTTGAAGATCACCTGACAAGCCGACTAATAAGGGGCATATGAAACATGAAACAGACACTTGAAGATATCGCACAAGCCATGGTCGCACCCGGCAAGGGCATCCTTGCAGCGGATGAGAGCACCGGCACAATCAAGAAGCGCTTTGACAGCATCAAGGTTGAATCAACATTTGAAGCACGCCGCGATTATCGCGAAATGCTGTTTTCAGCAAAACCGGCAATGAAGAAAAACATTTCCGGCGTTATCCTGTACGATGAAACCATCCGCCAGCGTACTGCAAACGACAAGCAGTCCCTCGTTGAACTGATGCTGTCCTCAGGCTCTATACCTGGCATAAAGGTCGATGCCGGTGCACAGGACCTGGCCGGTTATCCGGATGAGAAAATCACCGAAGGACTGGACGGTCTACGCGGTCGCTTGAAGGAATATTACAAGCTCGGCGCAAGGTTCGCCAAGTGGCGCGCCGTCATAACCATTGGCGAGCACATGCCGACCTATAATTGCATCCACTCCAATGCTCATGCGCTCGCGCGCTATGCCGCGCTTTGCCAGGAAAATGGTATCGTGCCAATTGTCGAGCCGGAAGTCCTGATGGATGGGGATCATTCATCCCACGACATCGAGCAATGCTATGAGGTAACCGAGGCTGTTCTGAAGGAAACCTTCCAAGAACTATATCTCGCCGGTGTCATGCTGGAAGGCATGGTATTGAAGCCAAACATGGTCGTGCCGGGACAAAAATCAGGCAAGAAGGCCAAGCCGGAAGAAGTTGCCGACCTCACCGTCCAATGCCTGAAAGCCTGCGTACCATCCGCGGTACCAGGTATTGCGTTCCTGTCTGGCGGCCAGTCCGACATTGAAGCAACCGAGCATCTGTCCCTGATGAACGAACGCCATGACCTGCCCTGGAACCTGACCTTCTCCTATGGTCGCGCCCTTCAGGCAGCTGCACTCAAGGCCTGGGGTGGAAAACCTGCCAACGTCAAGAAGGCGCAGGAAGCCTTTGCTCACCGTGCAGCCATGAATGGCCTGGCATCAAGGGGCAAGTGGACCAAAGCCGCAGAAAAAGGCAAGTAAGCCCTGACCCGCACAACCAAACTCATTCACATTGTTTCGGTTCACGCTGAAGGTGAAGTGGGTGATGTCATTGTGGGGGGCGTTGCTCCGCCTCCGGGTGAGACCTTGTGGGAGCAAAGCCGGTACATTGCGAACGATAAATCACTGCGCAATTTCGTGCTCAACGAACCGCGCGGTGGCGTCTTTCGCCATGTCAATCTGCTGGTGCCTGCAAAACACAAGGATGCGCAATTCGGCTTCATCATCATGGAGCCGGAACACACCCCGCCCATGTCCGGATCCAACTCGATTTGCGTGGCAACAGCATTGCTTGATACCGGCCTGATTCCCATGGTTGAGCCGGAAACTCGCTTCAACATCGAAGCACCAGCAGGTCTCGTCGCAGTGACGGCGCACTGCGCGGACGGCAAGGCAAAGTCAATTACAGTGCGAAATGTAGCCTCTTTCGCCGACAAGCTGGGGGCAAGACTTGAGGTGGAAGGTCATGGCATCCTCAGTGTGGACACAGCCTATGGCGGAGACAGCTTTGTCATTGTAAATGCGCAAGCGCTCGGCTTTTCAATACGTCCGGATGAAGCCCGTGACCTGGCTGAACTGGGCGCAAGGATCACCAGCGCGGCAAACGAGCAACTGGGATTTAACCACCCAGAAAACCGGGACTGGTCACACATTTCCTTTTGCCAGTTTGCCATGCCCATCACAGTGGAAGGTGGCGCTTTTGTCAGCCACAATGCAGTTGTCGTTGACCCAGGCAAGATCGATCGCTCACCCACCGGTACTGGTTGCTCGGCGCGTATGGCTGTGATGCATGCACGCGGAGAACTTAAACCGGGAGACAGGTTCATTGGCCGCTCCATCATCGGCTCACACTTTCATTGCCGGATTGAACAGGAAACAACCATAGGCGGCAAACCTGCCATCATTCCCTCCATAACGGGCCGCGCCTGGGTGACAGGTACACGACAGGAAATGCTGGATCCCGATGATCCATGGCCACAAGGTTACAGGCTATCCGATACATGGCCGGTCAAGGTGTGATAGTCAGGGCTGGCACGTAACCAGATCAAGCGATTCGATTGACATGAGCCAGCAAGACACCTCAATCCTGCCTAACTGCCGCCTCTTCCTGATGCCACCTTCGGGCATGGATGCGAAATTACTGACAGATTGCGTAAGCGCGGCCGCAGATGCGGGCGACATAGCCTGCCTTGTGTTGCCAGCCGATGAAGCATTGGTCAAAGCGGTGCTGCCAGGCGTGCAGGCACGCGAGATTGCTGTATTGGTAACAGATGATCCACGCATGGCAGCTTACGCACAAGCAGACGGTGCGCATATCACCTCCAGCCTTGAAGACGCCGTTGCAGCGCGAAAATCACTGGGGCGCAATTCCAGTGTCGGCTTCCTGAGCGCGGGTTCACGCCATTTTGCCATGGAGGCCGGGGAAACCGATATCGACTATATAGCCTTC
>JBAUGO010000361.1:0-2792 GCA_049679775.1 Anderseniella sp. | reverse complement strand
GTGATATATTTGTGTGGCCAGGATACCGCGAAGCGTTTGGTCTGGCCTATCTTGAAGCGCAAGCCATGGGTGTACCAGTGGTGGCGATGGAGTCAGGCGGGGTTGGGTCGGTTGTTGAGGATCAATGCACCGGGTTTCTGGTGAAGGAAGGTGATGTGGACGCGATGGCTGAGAGGCTTGATGCGCTTATTGCTGACCCGGATCAGAGAGCGCGCATGGGCAAGGCTGCGCATGATTTTGTGCATGGGCGTCGCAGCCTGGCTGTTGCTGCTGCCAGGATTGATGGTTTGCTCAAGGAGGTGGCGGGCAAATGAGCATGCGGGCGCTTGAAGACGAGTTGCGGGTTTGGCAGCATGACGGGGCAGTCCCGCGGATATGGTGGCGCGATGATGATGCGGTGACGCTGACCCCGGCGCTGGAAAAGCTGCAAGAGCTTGCTGAAAGGGCTGACACGCAAGTGCTGCTGGCCATCATTCCGGCCCATGCTGATGCAAGGCTTGCGACTTATGTCAAGGCTTCGAGCCATTTGACGGCGTGTGTTCATGGTTGGGCGCATGTCAATCATGCGACATATCCAGACAAAAAGTGCGAGCTTGGCAATCATCGCCCGCTGCAAGATGTGCTGGCAGATGTGGAGCGTGGCTGCGCGAGGGTGCGCGCGTTGTTTGAGGGTGAGTTTGCCCCTGTGCTGGTACCGCCGTGGAACAGGATGCGCCTTGACCTTGTGCCACATTTGGCAGAGGTCGGCATCATGGCGTTTTCAACGTTCACGCACAAGCTGCAAGAGCCGCGTATACAGGCCAACACCCATGTCGATATCATGTCCTGGAAAGGCGTGGGCGGGGCCAGGGGAAAGTCGCTGGATGAGGTTGCTGGAGACCTGACAACCGCGTTTGGTGTATCGCGCAAGAATGGCGGTTACCCGATAGGGCTGCTGAGCCATCATCTGGTGCATGACGAAACCGCGTGGGAGGTTTTGTCAGAGCTTGTATCCCTGGAGCAACTCGATTGGTGCGGGTTTCCTATCCCAACACGACCAGTTGCTTGATGCCGGGCAAGGTCGACTTGCGGACGGGTTTTCTGGTCTTGGGCGTGTAGCCTTGTTTAACGGCGAGGGCATAAGTATCGGTGTCGGTGAGTGCGCGCGTACGTGTCGTCTTGTTGTGCTTTTCCAGCTTTGCAGACAGGTTTGCGGCTGAGCCGATGACTGTGAATTCAAGTCGGGTATCATCGCCGATTGTGCCGAAAATGATCGGGCCTGATGCAACGGCGGCATTCACCTTGCGATCAGCGAAGATTTTCAAGGTGTCATCAGAAGACCAGGTGGCGGCCTCATTCAATATGTCGTCAACAGCGCGCAAGGCATCGGCAGCGTAGGTGTCGCTCGGGCGAACGGCACCAAAAGTTGCCATGATGCCATCGCCCATGAACTTGTCGATAGAGCCGCCATGGGACTGGATGATGCGCACGATCTGTTTCTGATAAGTGATGAGCAGGTTCAGCACTTCATCGACGTTTTTGCCTGCGGCGAATTTTGTGAAGCCACGCAAGTCCACATTCAAGATGGCAGCGTCAACACGCTTGCCATTGCCAGGCGTATTCTCCACGCCAGCCTTGCGAATATCGGATGCCACGCCCTGATCAAAAAAGCGGGAAAGGTCGCTGGCGGCCTGGGCTTCTGCTGTGGCACGCACGAGCAGGTCATTGGCGCGCATCAATGCCACACCCATTATACCCGCTACCATGATTATGGTGATCGTCTTGTCAAATTCGGCACCGAGCAGGATTTCATTGCCGGTAAGATATTCCACATAGTCACGCGTGGCCGACATACCATGGGCTGAGTACACGGCGTACCACACCAGTATGAGCCAACCGATAGCCGCTACAAGTCCAGAAAAGACGACGAAGCGGGCCTGAAACCGCAAGGCACGCAGCGCGATGAAGATGAACACATAGAGCAGGGTCGGGGCTTTCAGGTAGAATGAGGGTGGCTGATCATACTGGAGATGGAAGCTCCAGATCAGCAGCATCAGGATTGAAATGTCGAAAATGATCGACAAGTAGACAGCCCAGTTTGGCAGAATGTTTCGCCTTGCCCAGATCAGGCCGATGACGTTGAGCACGAAATATACGGTCAGTGCCCATGAAACCGGACTGAAAGCGGTGCCCAGGCTGGTCTTTGGCGCCAAGGCATAGAGGATTGCCCAGATTGACACGATGACAAGCTGCACAATCTTGATGAGGACTTCGCTTGACTGGTCATGAACACTGATTGCTTCCAGCACCCGGGGAGATAGCGACGAGCCACGGCCAAGCGCTGTTCGCACCTTGTTGAACAAGGTTCGTTTGCTGCTGTTGGCTTGTTGAGATATTGACATATATGTCCTTTAGGCGAAGCGATTGTCAGTCGATAGCCTTTCTGTATGTGTAGAATTACACGTTTCAGTTACCGGTTTACAATGCAGGATGGGGCAAACCTGTTCAATATTGTTCACAGGTTTGTTGATTGGGGCAGCTAACAACTGAAAAATATGGCTATGCTCGCATGTGCCGGTCAGTTATCGTACAGCGAAATTAAGGGGTTGGCGGAATCTGGTGGTTATGAGTCATTTACAAGATCTTCTGCGCATAGAAGACCTGCGGATCAGCTTTAGGGTTCATTCGTCCTCGGTGGAGGCGGTGAAGGGGGCCAGCTTTCGCATACAGCCAGGCAAGGTTACTGCGCTGGTGGGCGAGTCAGGCTCCGGCAAGTCGGTGATCGGGCAGTCCATCATGGGCATTTTGCCGAC
>JBAUGO010000360.1:0-4089 GCA_049679775.1 Anderseniella sp. | reverse complement strand
AAAGGCTTCCTGCATCCATACAGGAAAGCGTAAATCATCCAGGCCAATACCGACCTTGTAAAACTTGGACCAGTAGGTGATTGCGCCACCTGATGTCTTTGCCCCAAAAAATTGAAGCCAGTCGGCCGAAAGCAGCATCACACCATAGAGCACACCAGCGAGTGCACCAAAGATAGCTGCTAACTTGAACAAGCCTTTCGGCAACAATCTGATCGCTGCATCCACCCCCAGGTGCGAGCCAATACGAGCTCCATAACTCATGCCAAGCAGAATCATCCACGCAAACAGGATGCGGGTAAACTCAAGCGCTCCTCCCCATCCTGAGTTGAAGCCATAGCGAGCAATGACTTGTGTAAAGGTCACGATGGTTATGATCGCAAGTAGCGTTGCAAGAACGTTTTCCTCAAGAGCGGCAATCCAGTCTGGATGGACCCTTTCCACGAGGAAAAACAACGCAACAACGCACAAGATTACAATGGTGATAAGCATCTTGACCCTCTTGGCTGCAATTAGTCTCCCGGCGCACATGAAGTGCACCGGGGTAGCTATGCGGGGTAAGTTCTAGTTGTTGGACGCAGCAGCAGCGTCGATCAGATCCTTGCCGATATCGCCTTCAAACTTGGTCCATACAGGCTTCATGGCATCAACCCACGCCTGCCGCTGTTCAGCGTTGAGTTCCAATACCTTGCCATTACTGGACAAAATGTTTGCACGATTTTCAGCTTCCTTCTTGGCAACATCACCATTTGCAGTCTTGGTGACATCCTTTAGAATTGCCAGGAATTGATCACGAACAGCCGGATCAAGGCCATCAAGCCATTCCTTTGATGTCACCACGCCGTAAGCCAGAACCTGATGGTTGGTTTCGCTGATACCGTCCTGCACTTCAAAGAACTTCTGCGTATAGATGTTTGACCAGGTGTTTTCCTGTCCATCAACAACACCAGTTTGCAAAGCACCATACACTTCCTTGAACGCCAGTTTCTGGGCTGATCCACCCATGGCTTCGATCATGGCGACAGCCACGTCAGATGTCTGCACGCGAAACTTCAGGCCATTGGCATCAGTTGGAACAGCAAGAGGTTTCTTGGCGGAAAACTGCTTCATGCCGGAAGACCAGATTGCGAGGCCTTCAAAGCCCTTGTCATTGACAGCCTTGAGCAAACCGCTTGCTGCTTCTGACTCAAGAAACTTGTCAAATGCGGTGAGATCTTTCCACAGGAATGGAAGGTCAAACAGACGGTACTTCAATGTGTAGGCTTCAAACTTGGACAGCGACGGTGCAGCCAGTTGCACATCACCAAGCAGCAAGGCTTCCATTACCTTGTCGTCGTCGAAAAGCGTCGAGTTCGGAAACACTTCCATGCACGCCTTACCGTTCATTTCTGCGTTCACCCGCTCTGCAAGCAGTGTTGCGGCATCTCCCTTGGGGTGTCCTGTAGCCTTCACAACGTGCGAAAACTTGATGACCATTTCGCCGCTGTCGCAAGTGGCCAGTGCGCCCGTTGCTGAAAGACCCAAAAGGCTGATTGCAGCTGCTGCTATTTTCATGAATTTCATAAGTCATACTCCCTTGTCTGACACCTAGTGAATTCTGCGCACCTCGCGCTGTGTCTGTTCTTATCTATGTTACGATATTGAAACCGCGTCAATTGCTGTCTGTTCATTGATCAGTGTCAATATTCCGCTTCGGCATCCGTGTCATCATGGTCATGGCAAAAGGAGATTGACATGAACCATCGAGCCATCCGGATTTTCTCCACACTGGTTTTTCTGCTTGTGAATGCAGGTATTACAACAGCACAGAAGCCCCCCGCCTGGGAGCTTGCCTTGCGGGCGCAACTGCTTGCCGAACAGCAGTGCAACCTCAACTATCTTACCAATGTGAAAGTTCAGGATTTGGGGGTGGTGAAAAGCATCGAAGCGCGAGCGCACTGCGCCAACGGACAAGCTTACGATGTCAAGTCGCTGAAAGGGACCAATCAGTTCGACATCCGCGCCTGCGGCATTTCCATTTGTTAAGACGGCTGTTATCTTGTTCGTGCCAGACCATGATCGGTGGACGAAGGATACTTGCATGAGCGATCAGTGGAAATATCAGTTGCGCATCACGATGCCTAAGCCAATGGCGGAAATCGCCAGATCCGATCAGGACGACCCCGCCCTGAAACCACTCACAGACATCTTGAACCAGCACAGCGCACGACTGCGAAACCAGCTCGACGCCTTTACTGATTATGTGGCATGGGCCGAGGCAAATGGAGAACAGGACTCAACCCTTTGCAAATGGACACGCGCTACGATCGAGAAACCAGACAAGCAAGCCAGATACAAAAAGGTTTTCACCATCCATGTGGACGGCGACGAGGTTTACGACGCGGCCAGGGCTGATCCACTGGAACATGATCTCCAACCGCTTGTCGGTGGCACCCTCGTGGATGGCATGACCCGACACGACACCAATCCGGCAAACAACCCGCAAGCACCACGAAAGTACCGGTAAACACAAGGCATTGAAAATTTTGGTAGCGGGAGAGGGACTTGAACCCCCGACACGCGGATTATGATTCGACCCAGACGGGTTGGTCGAAAATTTACATACGTTCTAAATATCTGAAATAATTACATTAATTATGGATTTACATTTCTCACCATTGCTCCGAGTTGCTTCCATTTGGTTGCCATGTGGTTGCCAGCTTTGTAAAATTGGTTCGGAGAAACCGATGAGCAAAGTCAAACTCAACAAGCGAAATGCAGACGCGCTAGTGCCCCAGGATGGGCAGGTTTTTCTTTGGGACAGCGATGTCTCCGGCTTTGGAATTCGCTGCCGCGCGAATGGTCGTAAATACTTCGTTCTCAAGTACCGGTTTGAGAACCGGCAAAGATGGATAACCATTGGTGGCTATGGTTCGCCATGGACAGTTGAGAGCGCCAGGACCGCAGCAAGAAAACTGCTTGGTGATATTGCTTCGGGAACAGATCCTGCTGCCAGGCGGGACTTTCTGCGTAACGCAGAGACTGTGAGCGAGCTTTGCCATGCCTACATCGAAAACTATGCGAAGCGTCACAAGAAGGAACGCAGCTGGAAGTCGGATGCTGCCAACATTCGCAATCACATCATTCCGCTGTTGGGACACATTCATGTTCATGCCGTTAGCCGAAACGATGTTGAGCGCCTGAAATGCGCCGTGGCGGACGGCAAGACCTCGATAAACCGCAAGGCAAGGAAACGCGTAAGACTGCGGGTGACAGGCGGCATGGGCGCGGCAAACAGGTGTTTGGCGCTACTCTCCAAGATGTTCAATCTGGCGGAAGAATGGGGCCTTCGCGACCAGCAGACAAATCCGGTCCGGGGCATAAGGAAATTCAAGGAGAACAAGATCGAGCGCTATCTGTCTGACGAGGAGTTTGCCACACTGGGTATGGTCCTCAACAATGCTGTGCGAAACGAATTGGCAGATGAGACGAGCGTCAATGCGATCAAGCTACTGATGTTCACTGGTTGTCGGCTGTCAGAAGTCCTGACCTTGAAATGGGCGTATGTAGATTTCCAGCGTCGTAGCCTGAGGCTTCCAGACAGCAAGACAGGCGCGAAGTGGGTCTATCTGCCGGAAATTGCCTTGACCTTGCTGAGCGAACTGCCAAGGGACCTGTTCAGCGACTATGTGTTCGCCGGACCAGGTGCCGATGGCCACATCATCAATTTGCGAAAGCCATGGCACCGAATTCGCGCAGAAGCTGGCCTTGAGGATGTGCGCCTTCATGACCTTCGACACAGCTTCGCAAGTGTAGCGGCTGGCGAAGGTTTGAGCCTTCATATCATCGGCAAACTGCTCGGACATACCCAGGCAATCACGACCCAGCGCTATGCGCATCTGGCGGCCAACCCAATGAAGAATGCTGCAGACAAAGTCGGCGCACGGCTTTCGGCTTTGATTGGATAGACCCGAACGCCATGCCTATGCCTCTTTCGCGATCAAAGCTGGCTTTTCGCTGAAAGCTATCGGCGAGAATCAGGGCCATGCCCGGACAAGCAGCACGGAGCGTTGTACGCTTCTGCCACTCGATGCCTACAGCCCGGTTTCGGAA
>JBAUGO010000359.1:0-1941 GCA_049679775.1 Anderseniella sp. | reverse complement strand
CTCTATGGCCTGATGGTCTGGGGGTTGGCCAGGGCAGGCATTAATCTGTAGGGATTGCACTTTCTGCACGAGCTGCCTGGATGCAGGATTTCAGCTCTTTCTGCATGTGTTCGTTGCCAGCCATGATGTCGCCAGTTTTCATTACGTCGGGCCCGCCATCAATATCAGCGGCAAAACCACCAGCCTCACGGACCAGCACAATGCCTGCGCAAATGTCCCAGGGTTTCAGGCCGCGTTCCCAATATCCGTCGAGCCGTCCGGCTGCAACCCAGGCAAGGTCCAGCGAGGCTGTGCCTGCGCGCCTGATGCCTGCCACCTTTGACTGCACATGAGCTAGCTCGCGACGGAACTGGGCATGATCACCACGTCCGCGATGAGGTACGCCACAAGCAATAACCGCGTCATGTATGTCACGGCGACCGGAAACCCGCAGTCTGCGATCGTTCAGGTAGGCGCCACCACCGCGCTCGGCGGCAAAAAGTTCGTCGGTGATTGGATTATAGATAACACCGGCAACAGGTTCACCATTGCGCGTCACGCCGATTGAGACGGCGAAATGGGGAATACCGTGGATAAAGTTCGTGGTGCCATCAATGGGATCTATGACCCAGTCATGCTGACCATCAGTGCCGACAATGTCATTGCCTTCTTCCAGGACAAAACCCCATTTGGGTCGTGCCTTTTTAAGCTCATCCACCAGCACCTTTTCGGCTTTCTTGTCGGCCCGGGTTACAAAATCTGCAGGGCCTTTCTGGCTGACCTGCAGGTTTTCAACCTCGCCAAAATCACGGCTGACGGCTCGAGCTGCCTTGCGGGCAGCCCCAGTCATGACGGTAATCAGAGGTGATGCTGGCATCGGATCTATCAGCCTTCACTGGCGCGGCGAACGTAGGTCACCTCGTTGGTGTCCACGATAATCTTTTCGCCAGTGCCGATGAAAGGTGGAACCATGACCTTAAGGCCATTTTCCAGCATCGCAGGCTTATAGGACGAGGAGGCGGTTTGCCCTTTCACGACAGCGTCTGCTTCCGTGATTTCCAGGGTGACATAATCAGGCAACCTGATGCCCAATGCCTTTTCTTCGTAGGTTTCAACCGTTACTTCCATGCCGTCTTGAAGGAAGGCAGCACGTTCACCAACAAAGTCTTCCGGCAGTTCAATCTGTTCGTAGGTTTCATTGTCCATGAACACCAGCATGTCGCCTTGCTTGTAGAGATACTGATAGTCCTTTTGTTCAAGCCGGACTTTCTCTACCGTCTCGGAAGAGCGGAAACGTTCATTGAGCTTTGTACCGGAAACAATACCTTTCATTTCCACCTGGGCAAAAGCACCGCCTTTTCCAGGTTTCACATGCTGGCACTTCACAGCAATATACAATTCGCCATTATGCAACAGAACGTTGCCCGGCTTGATTTCGTTTCCGTTTATCTTCATGGCATTCCACATCCAGATATTGAGTTGATGAGCGGGGGTGTAGCAGGGCTTGACGCATAAGGGTAGGGGGAAATTACCCAACCTGATTGACGTATCGACCTGGAGGCATGATTGTGTCGCCATATCAACTTGCATCCCAGCCAACCGGAGCCTTTTCATGCCGACATTGACTTTCCTGACCACCTGCCATTTCGACCATGGGGCAATCGAAAAGCTGCAATCTTGTCTTGAGCGCAAGAATATCAAAAACCCGCTCATTGCCACTGACAAGGGAATTGTCGCAGCCGGTATTCTGGATACGGTGAGCGCGGCCATGAGCAATGGTGATGCTGCACCTGTTTTTGATGAAACGCCCGGTAATCCGACAGAGCGTGCAGTCATGGCGGCCTACAAGGTGTATCAGGCCAATAAGTGCGATGGTGTGATTGCGCTTGGCGGCGGGTCGGCGATGGACCTTGGCAAGAGTGTTGCCTTGTTGGCGGGTTCTGGTGGGCCATTGTCAAAGTT
>JBAUGO010000358.1:0-4217 GCA_049679775.1 Anderseniella sp. | reverse complement strand
GTTTGGCCGGCGTTCAGTGCATTGACAGTCAAATTGGCATTGTTGAGCGCGTAGGTCCAGTTGCCCGCCGTGTCGATGTCGAGCGCACCGAAGGTTCCAGCCAGTCCCGTCGCTGCCTGCCATGCATCAGCAGCGCCCGGCCCGTCAACATCCGTGTAGTCGAGGTTACCGAAAGTACTCGATCCATCTTCATTGGCAGTGCCCGACACATCGCCTGTGATAACAGCCGCGTCGTTGACCTGCGTAACTTGCAGCGAGAAAATCGTTGACACATCGGCCGTAATTGGCTGCGTGTCACTGGCTGTAACAACAACATCTATGGTGCCGATATCGGGATCATCAGGCGTGCCTGAGAAGGTTTGGCCGTCGAAGGCAAGCCATGACGGAAGCGGCCCCCCGCCGACAAGCGTTGCTGTTAAAGTAAGTGTATCTCCGCTGTCGGAATCACGAAATGTGTCAGTTGGGACAGTAAATGAAAACGCTGTTTCCTCGACTGCTATCTGCGCGGCAATCGGAGTATTGACCACTGGTGCATCCGGCTGACCTGTGATCGGCACGCTATAGGTCGCCGTTTCCACATTGGTGCCATCAGTAACAGAAATTGCAAAGCCACCCGTTTGATCATTGTCTGGCGTGGGCGTGTAGAGAATGCTGTTGAGCGCATTGGTGACGTTGTCGGGTGTGCCGGTGAATACAACTGTCTCAGCGTCGGTAAAGCTGCCAGACACCAGCGTCAGACCGGTCGTATTGGTTATTGTGATGGTGGAAAATGCAGAAAGAGACACTGTCAAAGGCGTGGTATTGTTACCAGCGACGCTAAAACCGCTTAACGATATACCGCTGGAGTCTTCCGTAATGGCAGGAGCACCAGGCAATGTGATCTGCAAGGATGGATCAACAGGCGGCGTCACCACTGTAGGCGGCGGTGGCGGTGCCTCACCGGCGCCACCTGTCAGAGGCGAGCCACCATCTCCCGCATCACCCAGGTTGGCATCAGCCAGTTCGACCTCTTCGCTAGCAGCTTCACCGCCCTCTTCTTCGATGGCGATCTGGGTTTCCTGACCCTGATTGTTCAACTGGCCACTGTCATCTTGCCCATCGGATGGGCTTTCATCAGGTGTAGTGGGTTGATCCCCAGGCACCGGGGTTTCTTGCCCATCTTCAGTGCCGCCATCATTACTCTGGATCGGTTGATTGACAGCAGCCGTGTACGATGATGTCAGCAAAGTTACGACAGACGATAACGTTGCCTGATCAGCCGGAGACAATTGGCTCACAACGATGGCACCTGTGGCACCATTGATTTGAACTATCTGTCCAATATTGTTGACTGTGATGGATTGCAGGATCACGCCCTGGTTGCCCGGATCAAGCACATGCACCAGACCACCGGTGCCATCCTTGATATCGACCAGCAGATTAACCCGCGTATCGTTTTGGGTGACCTCGATGAGAACGGAGGTACCGCGAATGGCAAGCGTTGCCGATGGTGTGGTGACAATCATGTCACCTGATGGCGCAATCAAGCCGCTGACAGCACCAACAGCGCCAGAAATCAGATTGAATACTGCGGTGTTGCCAGTACTCTGACCAGGTGAATAGACATACTGGTCCAGAATCATCCGTGCATCAGCGGACAGCCTGAGAACACTTTCATCGGTAAAGGTAATTGAAACAGTTGAGCTGGACGCCGTAGTGACAACATCGTTCTCAAAAACGAAATCACGGTTTGACAGGGTGACAACAGTTCCATCAGCCCGCTGAACGGTTACCGAGCCTTCAAGCGCCACAACTTGCCCAATTGGTTTCGCGCCTGTTGCAGCCCCGGAAGCTTGCGCATATTGCCCCGGCATTGCGGGACCTGCCAGTTGAGCAGCTATATCACCGGAAATCTGCAAACCATTGGGGGCAATCAGGTTTGGCAGGGTTGATTGGCTAAAGAACCCGCTAATGAAGAAAGATGTGCCATCAGGAAGCTCGATTACGAGCGAATCTTGCGCCCGCGAATAGTCACCATTCAACAGTGCATAAGCACTTGGGACGCCAACATGATCACTGCCCGCTTCAATAAAGTGCATGCGTGGCAGATCATTGATCTGATCATTTTTGTTGATCGCCATAGTTCAATTCCAGCCTTCAGCCTGCAGTGGCAAAGAGGACAACACGAAATGTGTTACCTGTTACACCAGTTGCCCCAATCAGAGATATTCATTTATCTCTTTGTTTTTGTTATATTTTTACCTGCTATCAACTACGTTTATATCTACTCATTCTGCGAAATTAATAATTTTTTGCATAAACTTCACCAAGACTACCAGTTTTAGTTGAAGTTTTTATCATCTCACTTTACCCTAGGTTCACTAATGAGACAAGAGTTGCAATCAGCTCATTCAAACCAGTCACCTAATTTACAAGACTGGACGATCTGAGAGCAATCAGAAGGGGTCTGGTGTTGATAAAGTTTTGCCTCAAGCAAATGCTGCTGGCTGGCGCATTGATATGCGTGGGTAATACGGCCGTGTCAGCAATGTCCCTGAAAGATGCAGTTCGTCGCGCCACGATTGAGCATCCTGCCATCGGCGCTGCAATCTCAAATCAAAAAGCAATCGGATATGAAGTGCTTCAGGCACAGGGTCGTTTCCTGCCCACAGTAGATCTGAGTGCGGAAATCGGCGGTCAGGTCATCCACAAGCCCGGCAGCCCTCCCCCTGCAAACAGAACCCTGCTGCCTCGCAGACAAGTGGGACTGAATGTCGGCCAATTTCTGTATGATGGAGGCGACAGGGTAAATGACGTTTACGCTCGTGCCGCACGCTTTGATGCAGCCACGTTGCGGGTAATCCAGGCAGGTGAGTTTCGCGCCTTACAGGCCATTGAGGCCTATATCGACATGCGCCGGCACACCATAGTCTTGCAGCTTGCAGAGCAAAACGTGCAGCGTCACCGGAGCATATTGTCCACCGTACGCTCAGTTGTTGAAGGTGGCCGGGCACCGCGCTCAGATATTGCCCAGGCAGAGCAGCGTCTTGCATCCGCACGCGCTGCAGCCAGCCAGATCGAACGTCTGCTTGCCGACACAAGAGCCAAGTTCAAAGAGGCTGTCGGCATTTATCCTGGTACGATTTCACGCGTGGGATTGCCGGCAGGCCTGCCAAATACTGTTGCAAAAGCCATTGCAATTGCTGAACGGCATAACCCGCAACTTCTCGCTGCCAAAATTGATATTGAAGCCCTTGAGTTCAATGTTGAGCAAAGCAAAAGCGCCTATGCACCCCATATAGGGCTTAATGCCAATGGTACATATGGCGAAGACATTGACGGAGTGCGCGGAGACAATCGCGACTTCACCGGCAAGGTCACCCTGTCGTGGAACCTCTACAACGGCAATATCAAGGATAACCGGGTAAAGGAACTGCAACAGCGTGTTTCGCAGGCGGAATACACATATGCAGCTCAGGCCCGCCAGGTTTCCGAGGCTGTGGAGCGCGCCTATAATGGCTTCACCCTGGGTCGAGAACGTGCGAACATTCTGGATCAGGAAGTGCAGGCCAATCAGCGCGTTGTATCAGCCTATATTGAAGAGTACAAACTTTCCAAACGCAGTCTTCTTGACCTGCTGGATTCTGAATCGGCTCTCTTCAATTCCCGTTTCCAGTGGACGAATGCCTACTCCCTGTATGTTTTCTCTGCTTATCAGACACTTGCCACCACGGGAAGATTGTTGCCCTATTTTGATTTGAGCAAACCTGCTGTAGACACAGTTGGTGTTCGTATTCAAGCTCAGGAGCAAGGCGTGTTCAACATCACGATGGATCCGTTGCAATAATTCCAAAAATCAGGCTGCCGTATGCCTAACGGCTTTTCGCGTCTGAACGAATTTGTAAATGACCATTGGTGTGAGTTAGTGTCAGCGTAGGATTATGGACAAAAAGGTAACGCAAAAACCAGTGCAAGCACCGTCTCGCCCGGTGATGCGGGTTGATGCGAATGCCTCGCAACAACCTTATGATCCGCTTGTTTCATGCCTGCAGCATATAACAGCCAGATTCGGCATGCCATTTTCATGGCAAGGCACAATTGCCGGTCTACCCCTTGATGATAACGGCCGGCTTAACCTGCAACAATTTGCCAGGGCAGCAACCAGGTCCGGCCTCACTGCAAGCGTAGTGCGCAAGAAACCGTCATCGGTAGCACCGATGATCGTGCCCTTTATCGCC
>JBAUGO010000357.1:0-3654 GCA_049679775.1 Anderseniella sp. | reverse complement strand
GCAATGACAGGTGTACGCTTGCGCTTGGTACCATCTTCTTCGTTACGAATGCGCCTTGTCGCCTCAAGACCATCCATAACAGGCATGGAGCAATCCATGAAGATCATGTCGTAACTGGACTGGCGCCACTTAACCATGGCCTGTGCACCGTCTTCAGCCAGCTCAAATGTGATGTCGAGTTGTGTGAGAACTTCAGCAATGACTTCCCGGTTGACGGCGTTGTCATCTACCACAAGTACTTTTGTGCCCGGGAATGTGCGAACACTGGGTTTTGTGAGTTTAAATGATGCTGTGTTTTGTGAACCAGGCAGGTCACCTGTCTGCATGGCATATGCAATTGCATCTAGATCAGCTTGTGCCAGAGGCAATGGAAGAGTGCCTTTAGCAATGCCGGATGCCAACATGGATTGTGCCTTGTTGCTGCCAATGGGCTGGGCAAGGATCAAGGCAGGCATGTTGGCAGGCGAACGGTCAATCAGATCATGGGCGATCTCGGCCGTTGTAAATAACACCCTCGATTGGGACAATTGTGCTGGGTTCAAGTTTGATGGTGGTACAGCTTTAATGTCCAATCCAAAAATCCTGAGTTGGTTGGCGATTGCGCTGGCGATAAAGCTGTTCTCCATGCAAACAAGAGCCGGAGAAAAACTGCACTGTGAAAGATCCGGGCGAACCTCATGAACGGCATTTTCACAGGGCAACGTGAAAACAAACCTCGAACCTTCCCCGGGTTTGCTGGTCACATTTATCTTTCCACCCATGGCATCGACAAGCTTCTTACAAATGCTCAGTCCGAGGCCTGTTCCACCATATTTTCGTGTCGTGCTGGCATCGGCTTGTGTGAATGCATCAAATATCGAGGCCAGTTTTTCCTCGGCAATGCCAATGCCTGAATCCAGTACGGTAAATTCCAGCATTTCTGAGCCTGATACCTGATCCTTCACCACTCGCAAAGCAATGCCGACATGGCCTTCGCTGGTAAACTTGATCGCGTTATTGGCGAGGTTTGTCAGTATCTGTGTCAGACGAACCGGATCACACTTAAAGGTGTCGGGGACTGACTTGTCTACGAAAGAGGCAAGTTGAAGTTTGTTTTGGTGCGCGCGTTCCCAAAACAGGGCGAGCACATTGTCGATAATCTTGCGAGGTGCGGTTGGCGATTTTTCCAATTCCAGTTTGCCAGCTTCAATTTTTGAAAGATCAAGCAGATCGTTTATGATGGTGAGCAATGTATTGCCGGAATTTACAATCACATCTGCATAGCGTTGCTGGCCATCAGGCAGATTGCCGGCTGCCAGCAGTTCAGCCATCACCATAACGCCGTTCATGGGGGTGCGGATTTCGTGGCTCATTGTTGCCAGGAATGCTGATTTTGCTTCCGAAGCGGCAACAGCTGCGTCCTTGGCAACGCGAAGCTGGGCAGTGCGTTCATCAACGGTGCGTTCAAGATTGTTACGGTGTTGGGCGAGACTTGCGTCGCGCGCATTGATCTGATCCAGCATATCATTGAAGGCATCTACGAGCTTGCCTGTTTCATCGTCCGACAAACGTTGCGCTCGGGCTGTGTAATCATGTTTGTCGCGTACGTGTGTGATCGTACCCATCAGGTTGGCAAGTGGCGATGTCACGGATCGTTTCAGCCTAGCGGATATGCCTAACCCCAAAAGACATGCAAAAAAGGCAGCAACAATGGCGGCTAAAATGCCTTCAAAGAACTGCGAACGCAGATCAGAAATGTCAGCCAGTAGCGATACTGAGCCAATACGGCTGCCGCCTTGCACAACTGGTACTGAAACCGACAAGGTCGGGTTCCAGATCATGGCAAAGATACCGCTGTTGCTGTCTAAAGATGATTTCGTACCAAGACCGTTGCCCTGTTCGACAATAACGGCACTGCCCAGCGCGGCGAAGACCTGACCATCTGCAAGCGAAGCTGAAACATAAGGAATATCGTCAAGCTGGCCTATGGCGCGCAGAGACATCAATGCGCTCTCCCGATCACGATTTTTGAGGTGAGGGCCAACACTCGCTGCAAAAACCTTTGCGGTTGCAGTCAGGCTGTTAAACCGGGCGTCCAGATTCTGAGTTGTCTGACGGTAGACATAAAACCCGGTCGCGGATGTAACGGCAACAGTTACAGCCACCATAACAACGACCGTGATCTTGCGGGCGATTGTGAAATTCACAAGCTGTTGGAAGTATTCGCGTACCAACAGTTTCTCCCGTCTTTGTCAGTTGGTGTGGAGTATTATTGATAGCGTGTACGTAGTTAATAAATTCTGCCGTTTATAGGGAAATCTTGGAAATTGCAGGCTGGATTGCTTTATCCATTAATACCCTGGTAACCAGTTTGATCAAAACCGGTCATTTGGCACGGTTGCTTAACCTTGTATCCGTTATCAATGACAGTGTTCTGATGATTTTGTAGAGATTCTGGGGCAAGTTTTTGATGGTGTTTAAGTCGACCAAAAATTTCGCCAGATGCATGTCTGGTTCATTGGCCAGCATTGTGGCCATAGTTTCGCCTTTACTATTTGGCGCAGCCGGAATGGCTGTGGATTACGCGCGATTCACCCATACCAAAGCCAATCTGCAATCTCTTGCTGACAGTTCCGCTGTTGCTGCGGCGAGTTCGCTGGCTGTCGCCAACACGAGCGGTGCGACTGCTGAGGCGGTTGCGAAAAGTCACGTACATCAAAGTGCAGTTGACGCTGCCTGGCAGAAAGGCAGCGATGGCATTTCCGTTGCCACTAATGTTGATACTACAACCAGCAAGGTGAAGATTACACTCTCGCAAGAATGGTCACCCATGCTGGCTCACCTGATCAGCGACATCAAGACACCGGTCACTGTAACATCAACTGCCACATTGGTGGGTTCTGGCAAGGTTTGCGTCATCGCTCTTGATGTGAGTGCAAATGGGGCAATCCACATGGATAACTCTGCCCTTCTGACTGGTGATAATTGTGGTGTGTTTTCGAATTCAACCCATACAAATGGCCTCAGGGTTGACAAGGATGCCTCGCTGACAGCGAGCAAGATTTGCTCTGCGGGCGGTTCAAATGTGAAGAAAAAAGGGTCAGTAGATCCTGCTGTAACCGAAGATTGTCCAGCCATTGCGGATCCGGTTGCAGGACGCCCGGCGCCAGACTCAAAGATGTGTGATCATACAAACATGGTTATTGATGGCTCCACAAAAACCATACTTAATCCGGGTGTTTATTGTGGAGGACTCAATATCAAAGACACTGCGGAAGTATCGTTTCGGGAAGGGACGTACGTCATAAAGGACGGACCCTTGTGGTTGCAGGGTTCTGCATCGATTTCAGGCGATGGTGTTGGTTTCTATCTGACTGGAGACAACGCTGTGTTTGACTTCGAACAAGGAACGGCTATTTCGTTTGAAGCTCCCAAAAGCGGGGACATGGCTGGATTGCTGTTTTATGAAAACCCGGCCAATACGCCTGACGTTCACCGCATATCTTCTGCTTATGCAAAGAACCTGCTGGGAACGATTTATCTGCCTGTATCAACTCTTAAAATTGCAGCGATCGCCAATGTTGGGGGTGATAGTGCTTATACGGCATTTATCGTCAACAAGTTGAATGTGTATGAAGGACCAAACGTGACGCTGAACTCCAATTATGATGCAAC
>JBAUGO010000356.1:0-11179 GCA_049679775.1 Anderseniella sp. | reverse complement strand
GGGCTGCCTGCGTAAGGTTGCTGGCGCGTGATGGTTTTGATGTCGTCGCGAACTATGCCAGCTCTGCCGCTGTGGCCGATGATCTGGTGGCTGAGGTCAAGGCACTGGGCCGTCGTGCCTGTGCCATAAAGGCGGATGTCGGTAATGAGGTGGAGGTCGTCGAGTTATTCAGGCAAATCGACCAGCAAATGCCGCCTTTGGTCGGGCTGGTGAACAATGCCGGTATCCTGTTTCAGAAATCCACCGTGTCGGAAATGAACGCTGATCGCATCAACGAAACCTTGCGGGTCAATGTCACGGGCAGCTTCATGTGTGCCCGCGAAGCCATTCGTCGTATGAGCACACAAAATGGCGGCAGTGGTGGTGCCATCGTCAATCTGTCATCCGCCGCCGCCAGGCTTGGCTCCCCCAATGAGTTTGTGGACTATGCCGCATCAAAGGGCGCGATTGACGCCATGACGCTTGGTCTCGCCAAAGAGGTGGCCAGCGAAGGCATCAGGGTCAATGCGGTGCGCCCGGGCCTGATCATCACGGACATTCACGCTTCATCAGGCCAGCCGGACCGTGTCGAGCGCTTGCAGCACTACGTGCCCATGGCCCGTGGCGGTACGGCAGAAGAAGTTGCCGAGGCAATCGTGTGGCTGATGTCTGATGGCGCATCCTACGTCACCGGCGCACTGCTTGATGTGGCGGGAGGACGTTAACCCCCCGTCACACTCATATGCCGGGTGACGGCTGGGGATTTGGTGCGCCGGTCAATGACAAAATCATGCCCCTTCGGTTTGCGCCCGATGGCTTCATCAATCGCAGAAGCAACTAGCGCGTTGCCTTCCGAGGTGCGCAGCGGTGTCAGCAGGTCTGCCGCATCGTCCTGGCCCAGGCACATATACAAGATACCCGTACAGGTCAGTCGTACCCGATTACAGCTTTCACAGAAATTATGTGTCATCGGCGTGATGAAGCCGAGCCGACCACCGGTCTCCTTCACCTTGACATACCGCGCGGGGCCGCCGGTCTTGTAGGGAATGTCGTCAAGTGCGTATGTGTCCAGCAGGCTTGCCCGCACGACCGACAGAGGTAGATACTGGTCGGTGCGGTCTTCCTCGATCTCGCCCAGCGGCATTGTCTCAATGAGGGTCAGGTCCATGCCTTGGGCGTGGCACCATTCCATCATCGGGGCAATTTCGTGTTCGTTGAAATTCTTCAGCGCGACCATGTTGATCTTGATTTGTAAGCCTGCAGCCTGTGCTGCCTTGATACCTGCCATGACCTTGTCCAGCGAACCCCAGCGCGTGATCGCCTTGAACTTGTCAGGGTCCATTGTATCCATCGACACGTTGATGCGCTTGACGCCGTGATGTGCCAGCTCGGCGGCATATTTTTCAAGTTGCGAGCCGTTGGTGGTCAGTGTCAATTCTTCCAGCGCGCCGGACTTCAGATGACGCGAAAGGTTTTCGAACAGCGACATTATATTGCGACGCACCAGTGGCTCACCACCCGTCAGGCGCAGCTTCCTGACACCCTTCTCGACAAACACCGAACACAGCCGGTCAAGCTCTTCGAGTGTCAGAATGTCCTTTTTGGGCAGGAAAGTCATGTTTTCCGACATGCAGTACACACAGCGGAAATCGCAACGGTCAGTCACCGACACGCGCAAATAATTCACATGCCGACCAAACGGATCAATCATTTCCGACGGCCTGCCTCCAGGCATTTCAATAGTACTGTCCATGTCAGGCATATTTGGCGAGGCAGATGGCTTGCGTCAAGCAGCATATCGAATTCTTGAAAATCTGTACCGCAGGGCGGAATGGGGGTGGGTGTCTTGATTTGCCACACAAAGTCTATCGAAGTTTAGCCTGAAACTGCTGCCGCCACCCGGTTTGGCACGAGCCATGCATATAATTTACCATAGCACTGGAAATGACGCGGATTTGACATTAATGTACGTTTTGGGTGTTGAAAATGATTAATAAATCGTCACTCTTGCATAATAGTGAGGCAAATGCTTATGTCTGCCTCAGCTATAAAAATGACCTGCCACTAGAATGGACGGGTCAATCGGGTGAAACGTCTTACGGGGTATTGAATGGCCAAGAGTGGTAATTCTGGCGAACCAATGGTTCGTTTTCAAAATGTTCAGAAGAGCTATGATGGCGAAACGCTTGTCGTCAAGGACCTGAACATTGATATCGCCAAGGGCGAGTTTGTCACCATGTTGGGCCCATCAGGTTCCGGCAAGACAACAACCTTGATGATGCTTGCTGGTTTTGAGCCTGCCACCCATGGCGAGATTTTTCTCAACGGCCAGCCGATCAACAACGTGCCGCCTCACAAGCGAGGCATCGGTATGGTGTTCCAGAATTACGCGCTGTTTCCGCATATGACGGTTGGCGAGAACCTGGCGTTTCCGCTTGCGGTGCGCAATATGTCCAAGGCAGAACAGGAAGAGCGCGTCAAGAAGGTGCTGGAAATGGTCGAGCTGCCCCAGATGGCGGGTCGGCGGCCGGCGCAACTGTCTGGTGGTCAGCAACAACGCATCGCGGTTGCTCGTGCCCTGGTGTTCGAACCGGACCTGGTTTTGATGGATGAGCCGCTCGGCGCTCTCGACAAGCAATTGCGCGAGCAGATGCAGTACGAGATCAAGCACATTCATGAATCGCTTGGCGTGACCGTCGTATACGTGACCCACGACCAGTCGGAAGCGCTGACCATGTCTGATCGTGTTGCCGTGTTCGAGGATGGAATTATTCAGCAATTGTCCTCACCTGAAGAGCTTTATGAGCGCCCGCAGAATTCCTTCGTGGCCCAGTTCATTGGTGAAAACAACAAATTGCGTGGTACGGTTCTCGATGTTGGCAAGGACAAGGTCGCCAACGTCAAGCTTGACTCTGGAGACATGGTCAAGGCGCTTGCAGTGAATGTTGCCGGAAAGGGAGACCGCACCTTGCTGTCGCTGCGTCCGGAGCGCGTCACCATTGGCGCACCCAAGTCAAAAAGCGGTGTGTCCCTGCCTGCGCGCATTGAGGAATTGATCTATCTCGGCGATCATATCCGGACCCGCATGTCAGTTGCCGGTCACACTGATTTCATCGTCAAGGTACCAAACAATGCCGATCATCACATATTGAAAAAAGGGCAGTCGACAACAGTAGGTTGGCAGGCAGAGGATTGCCGAGCCCTGGATGATATGGCAGCATAAAGTTTCAAGAATTCTGTTCAACGCCAATAGTGGGGTTTGAACGGTTTACCGGGGGCTTTCTGAGCCACCATTTATACCCAAAGGGAGTAAGTCTGGATGAATAAATATCTTGTAACAGGTCTTTCTGTAGCTGCGATGGCTGTGGCTTCCACAGCTGCAAAGGCAGAAGGATCAATCACGGCTGTATCGTGGGGCGGTGCCTACACCAAGAGCCAGGTAGAAGCCTACCACAAGCCTTTCACTGCCAAGACTGGCATCACTGTAAACTCTGTTGATTACTCCGGCGGCGTCGCTGAAGTGAAGGCGCAGGTTGAAGCTGGCAATGTAACATGGGACATCGTTGACGTTGAATTGTCTGACGCTGTTCGCGGTTGTGACGAAGGTCTGTTTGAAAAGATCGATCCTTCTGTGCTGCCAGCCGGTGCAGATGGAACTGCTGCAACGGATGACTTCCTGCCGGGCACGCTGCATGATTGCGCAGTAGCAAGCATTGTTTGGTCAACAATCTACGCTTATGACGACACAAAGATCGGCGACAAGAAGCCAGTTACCATGGCTGACTTTTTCGACACCAAGACCTGGGCTGGCAAGCGCGGCCTGCGCAAGGGTCCAAAACCAAACCTCGAGTTCGCCTTGGTTGCTGAGGGCATTGCTGCCGCAGACGTATATGGCGAACTGGCAAAGCCTGAAGCGATCGACCGTGCATTCGCCAAGCTCGACACCATCAAGGCTGACACCGTATGGTGGGAAGCTGGTGCACAGCCTCCACAGCTGCTTGCTGATGGTGAAGTGATCATGACCACCGCTTATAACGGTCGTATCTTCAACGCAGCCATTGGTGAAAACAAGCCGTTTGTCATCGTCTGGGACGGCCAGAACTGGGACCTCGACCTGTGGGTCATTCCAAAAGGCGCTCCAAACATGGACAAGGCCATGGAATTCCTGAAGTTCTCTACCGACACCCAGCGTCTGGCAGACCAGGCCAGCTGGATCTCCTACGGTCCGGCCCGCAAGTCTTCTGGTGCGCTGGTTGGCAAGTTCAACGACGGCAAAACCGAGATGGCAACACATATGCCAACTCACCCTGACAACCTGAAGAACGCCGTTCAAAACGACTTCCTCTGGTGGGCTGATAACCAGGATGCGCTTAATGAGCGTTTCAACGCCTGGCTCGCAAAATAAGGCTTATTTAGCCTGTCCGGAGGGGTGCATCACCTCTCCGGATGATTTGAAACTTTTTAATTTTTCGCCGGTTTTTCACGCTGGTTAATGGCAGGGAACACGCACTTCATGACTGATGTGGCAACTTCAGGCATACTGGGCAAGACGACAGAAGTCATCACCACCAGCGATGGTGTGCCGCTGAAACAGTCACTTGCTCGCGCCATGAGGCGTCAGCGCATTCAGGCCTTGATTCTTGTACTACCGCTGTTGCTGTTTCTGCTGGTTGCCTTCGTTTTGCCTATTGGTGAAATGCTGTACCGCTCTGTGTACAGTCCGGTTGGCTCCAGTGTTCTGCCAAACTTTGCGAAAGTGATTCAGGACTGGGACGGCAACGACCTGCCACCAGAATCAACCTTCGAAGTGTTCGTGAAGGACATGCAGCTGGCCAGGGAAAACAACCAGATCGGCAGCACGGTCGGTAATCTGGCAACTCGTATCAACTATGAAATTCCTGGCTCCCGCAGCCTGTTCACCAGCTCTGCGCGCAAGTTTGGAGCCATGAAGGAGGGGCCTTACAAGGAAGCCGTGCTGGCGACTGACAAGCGATGGTCCGATCCCGCCGTTTGGACAGTGCTGAAACGCGCGTCACAAGATTATACCCTGTCGTTCTATCTAGCTGCCCTCGACCTGCAGTACAACGAAAAGAACGAGATTGTCGCAGCTCCCCCGCTGTATCAGATTTACGTGCCGATCCTGTGGAAGACACTCTGGCTGTCTGCACTAATCACATTCATATGCCTGCTCATTGCCTATCCGGTGTCTTATCTGCTGGCAACTTTGCCGCTGCGCACCTCGAACCTGCTGATGATCCTGGTGCTGCTTCCGTTCTGGACTTCGCTCTTGGTGCGCACGACCGCGTGGATTGCCATGCTGCAAAAAGAAGGCGTGATCAACAATATCTTCGTTTTTGCAAATATCATCTCGGAAGAAAGCCGCATCCAGATGATTTACAATCAGACCGGTACGATCATCGCCATGGTGCACATTTTGCTGCCGTTCATGATTTTGCCGCTGTACTCGGTGATGAAGACCATACCACCATATTACATGCGTGCAGCCCGCTCGCTTGGCGCATCGGGGACATATTCCTTCATCAAGGTGTATTTCCCGCAAACAGTACCGGGCATTGCAGCCGGCACGTTGCTCGTCTTCATTCTGGCGCTTGGCTACTACATAACACCGGCGCTTGTTGGCGGCAGCGATGGCCTGTTGATTTCAAACCTGATCGCGGATCACATCAAGAAAACCCTCAACTGGTCACTTGGATCTGCTCTGGGTGCCATCTTGCTGGCGATCGTGCTGATCTTCTATTGGGTTTACAACAAGCTTGTCGGCATTGACAAACTGAAGTTTGGTTGAGGCAGGGCACATGACGATTGCAGGTATAAACATATCTCCAGGCTACCTCGCCTACATTGCCGCCTGTCTGCTGGCGTGGATCTACATGGGATCACTTGCTCCGGCCATCGGCTTTGCCATCATTATTGGTTTGCCTTTGTTCTTCATGAGCGAAATGCCGGCCTATTCCACCTGGGGTGAGAAGTTTGGCCGCTATATCTTCCTCCTTGTATGCACGTTGATCTTCATCTTCCTGATCACACCGGTACTGGTCATTGTACCATTGTCATTCAATTCGGAGCCCTATTTCAGCTTCACCGAAGGCATGTTGGCGCTTGACCCCAAGGCGTTCTCATTGCGTTGGTATGAACAGATATTCACCTTCGGCATGCAGGCTCCTGAGGCCACGGAAGGCTGGTGGGCTGACGTTTGGAAAAACTCCACCTGGGTTGGCGCTGCCGTCAACTCGTTCAAGTACGCCTTGCTGTCGACACTTCTGGCGACTTTCTTCGGCACACTTGCCGCGCTTGGCCTCTCGCGACCGGAAATGCCGTGGCGTTCGGCCATTACCAGTCTGTTGATTTCCCCGATGATCGTGCCTTTGGTCATCACCGCCACGGGCATGTTCTTCTTCTATGCCAAGAAGGACTTCTTTCCGTTCTTTCCTGACGGGCTGATCAACACCGATATGGGCATCGTACTGGCTCACGCAACCTTGGGTGTACCGTTCGTCATCATTACGGTGACCGCGACGTTGACCGGGTTTGACAATTCCCTGATCCGTGCATCGCGCTCCATGGGAGCCAACGGTTTTACCACTTTCCGCCGCGTTATCATGCCGCTCATTATGCCGGGCATGATTTCAGGTGCCTTGTTTGCCTTCATCACCTCACTTGATGAGGTTGTGGCGGTTATCTTCCTGGCAGACGTGACCCAGGTCACCATTCCACGCCAGATGTTCTCAGGCATCCGTGAACAGATTTCGCCAACCATTCTTGCCGTTGCAACGGTGCTGGTTGCAATATCGATCCTGCTGCTGTCAACGCTGGAACTGCTGCGCCGCAGGTCTGAACGCTTGCGTGGCCTGTCTCCGGGTTGATTGGGTAAGGCCACATTCATCATGCATGATAAACCCGTTCGGCATCCGATTGACCGCCGCCGGATGCTGATCCTGTCTGGCGCAGGCGTGGCGGCAATCGCTGCTGGTCCTACAATTGCCCAGGTGGGTGGCGAGGTGGATTTGATCCTCGTGCTAGCCGTGGATTGCTCCTATTCGGTGGATGCGCGTGAGTTTCGTCTTCAGATGGACGGCATTGGCCATGCCTTCAAAACCAAAGAGGTTCAACGCGCCATAGAAAGTGGCCCGCATGGCAAGATTGCCGTGACTATTTTCCAGTGGTCAGACGCTGAAAACCAGTCGCTGTCGACACCATGGACAATTATCAATGGCGCAGATTCTGCCAATGCTTTTGCCCAGAAAGTCTACTCCATCGAACGAGAGCTTAATGAAGGGGGTACAGCGATTGGGGCCGCATTGCTGTTTGGTGCTGCCGCCATTACGGCTGCACCTTTCACAGCCTTGCGCAAGGTGATTGACGTTTCATCGGACGGGCGCAATAACCGTGGAGATATCGTTGAAGTGGCACGGGACGAAGTGATCTCGCGCGGTATCACCATAAATGGCCTGGCCATTTTGAATGAATGGCCCACGCTGGATAAATACTTTGAAAAATCCGTCGTGGGTGGGCCATATCATTTCGTGTTGCCTGCTAATGACTATGAAGCGTATCGCGAAGCCATTTACCGCAAACTATTGAAAGAAATTACCGGTCCTGGACTATCCTGAACCTGGTGTACTCACCCAGCAAGCTTCAGCAAATCATTTAGGTCTAGCGGATCTGTAACCATGGCAAGTGTGCCATCTTCATTTACTGGCCATTCTGCCTCTGGTCGATCCCAATACAATTCTACCCCGTTGCCGTCTGGATCATCAAGGTAAAGTGCTTGCGATACGCCGTGGTCAGACGCGCCATCCAGTTGATATCCCGCTTGCAATACCCGTTTCAGGGCATCTGCCAGATCGGCTCTTGTCGGGTACAGGATGGCCAGGTGAAACAACCCTGTTGTGCCCGGTGCAGGTGCACTGCCATTTTTGCTGGACCATGTGTTCAGGCCGATATCGTGGTGGTAACCACCTGCTGATATGAAGGCGGCTTGCGTGCCATAACGTTGCTTGAGACTAAAACCAAGCACGCCAATGTAAAATCCCAGGGCGCGATCGATGTCAGCAACTTTCAGGTGAACGTGGCCGATCCGGGTCCCCGGTGCGACTGGCCTCTCTGGTTCCGGCGGCAGGTTCTTTATCATTTCTTGGGCTTCCTGTTTCAATTGTTGATGACGATATAATAAACGTTGAAATCATCCTTGTCAGGCAAGTTTGTCCTCCAAATGAGCAAGAAGGGCTGGTCAAATCATCACAAAATGATGACACTAAGAGAGCCGGGGGGTAGTCCAATCATGGTTGCAGCATGACTAGTCCTTATCCGCATTTGTTTACACCCATCACGATCAATCACAAGCGCCTCAAAAACCGTATCGTGTTTGGGGCCCATACCAACAACATGGCAGAAAACGGCCTGCCTTCGCGTCGCACAAAAGGGTATTATGTAGAGCGTGCCAAAGGTGGCGCGGCAATGATTGTTGTCGAACCTGTGCCGGTGCACCGTTCAGGCGTACTCACGCGCGGTAATTTCCGCCATGAGGATGATGCCATCATTGCTCCCTTGCGCAAGATCAATGAGGCATGCAGCGCACATGGCACCGTCATGCTGCATCAGCTTTATCATGTTGGCCAACACGGTGATGGCAACAATTCATTTCATGCGAACTGGTCTGCATCCGGGTTGCCTTCGATGCATGATTCTGATGGCGGTCACAAAGTATCAGAAACCGAAATCGAGGAGTTGATCGCCAGTTTTGTTGCTGCTGCAGATCGCGCCAAACAGTCAGGTTTTGACGGTGTTGAAATTTTTGCCGCCTACCATTCGCTCGTCGACCAGTTCTGGACTCCATGGTCCAATCGCCGAGATGATCAATGGGGTGGAAGTCTTGAAAACAGGGTTCGTTTTTCATCGCAAATCCTTGACCGTATTCGCCAGTCATGTGGGCCGGATTTCATCATCGGCATGGCTGTGTCATTGGATGCAAAGGCAAAAGCTGCGTTGTCACTCGAAGCTCTAACCGAAATTGCTGCCTGGCATGATGAGCGCGGCCTGATTGATTATGTGACATGTGGCACCGGTAGCTATTTTCGCGGTGAACCCATTATCCCGTCTCATGTGCATGAAGGGTTGGAAGGTGTGGCCATTGCCGATCAGCTCAAGACCAACATGCGCCATGCCCGCGTCCAGGTAGAAGCTGGCATCAACTCGCCTGAAAAGGCTGAAACAGTCATTGCAACAGGCCAGGCCGATACATGCTCAATGGTACGGGCGCAAATTGCCGATCCTCATCTTGCAAACAAGGCAGAGGCAGGCGAGGGCGCCAGCATTCGGCCGTGCATCCAGTGTAACCAGCAGTGTATTGCGCGGCGCTACAAGGAGTACTGGATTTCGTGTCTGGTGAACCCTTCTGTCGGGCGTGAGTGGGAATGGCGTGGCGACCGGCTGCCCAAAACTGAACGTCGTCGCAAGGTGCTTGTTGTTGGGGCAGGCCCCGCTGGTATGGAAGCCGCACGAGCAAGCGCAGAAGCAGGCCATGCAGTCACATTGATTGAGCGTGGATCGAAGTTGGGTGGTCAGTGGCGCCTTGCTGCACGCCAACCCACACGTACACGAATCGACTTGCATATTGACTGGTATAAAAATGAATTTGAACGCCTTGGCGTCGAGGTTTTGCTTGGTGAGGAAGCAACTCCCCTGACCGTGCGGCGTATGCACCCTGATCACATCATATCAGCTACCGGCATCTTGCCAGTGACGTCTGGCTTCCAGCGCGCATTACCGCTGAACGATGTGCTACCGGGCAATGATGAGCCGAATGTGATGAACTGCCACGACGTGCTGGAAGGCGGTCAACTGATTGGAGAACGTGTTCTTCTGGTTGATGACCTGCACTCCTGGATCGGCATTGGTACAGCCTTGTTCCTGGTCGAGAATGGCCACAAGGTCACACTCATGACCGCCAACCCAGTTCTTGCCGCAGAGCTATCTGGCACTGGCGCAGATAAACTTACCCGATCGCGATATGCTCTGGCTGGGGGTGTTGCATTGACCGATATGGCGCTGCAATCATGGGGCTCGCCCGGCAATGAAGGTTCAACTGCCAGCTTCATCAGCCTGTTGACAGGGGAGGTATCAGCACAGCAATTTGATACCTTGGTAATGGCAACCGTCGCCGAGCCTGACACGCGCTTTGCCGAGGGTATTCAGGCCCTGGGAGATTGCCCTCCATTTCATGTTGTGGGTGACTGCAATGCACCTCGCAAGGCGCACATGGCAATTTACGAAGGCCGCAAGGCTGCTCTAGAAATTGGCAAACCCTCATCCGGGTTAAGTTAAGCTCTCCACAGCCATTTCAGCGTTAAGCCTATCAACAGATTGATGGTGCAATTTCGTCATCAGAAAAGCTAGAATCTACCGGCTCATGCAAGGGGACCGGTAAGTATGACATCACACATTCACGATGGCGCGCAGTGGTTTATTCGCGCAGTGCGAAACACGCTTGAGAAAAACAATGCAGGCGATGAAGGTGTTGAGCAGGCGCTTGGCCGACTTGGCGAACAGGACACATCACGCGATGTGATGATCGTGCCGCGTGCAACCCGATTACCTGCCTGCAGATTTTTGCCGGATGCTGTTGCCTCATCGCTTCTGGCAGCTCCCGACGTTGCCGCATCCATCGCAGCACTGGAAGAAGATCTCATGTGGGTGCAAAACCCAAATTACTCCAATGAAAAAATGGGCCAGCCCAACTACATGGACAATTACGCCTATTGCGAGGTCATTGGCCCCAGGGGCATCTATCCAGGAAATGATTTTCTTATGGGGCTGTTTTTGATGGGGTCTGGATTGCGCTATCTGGATCATGCTCATCCTGCGCCAGAATTGTATTGGCTATTGTCTGGTGACAGCCAATGGCGCATGCGTGATGAGCCATTCGAGCCACGCGAGCCAGGTGAAACCATCTGGCACGAACCTTATGTCCCTCATGCCACAAACGTAGGCCATCAGCCCTTGCTATGTGTTTATATGTGGACCAGGGATGTGCAACACGCTGCCATGCTGGTTTAGCAAATCACCGTCACCTCTTGTGTGGGCATGCTGATTAGCGCTGGAGCATTCTCTCGATTGCTTCTATAGCCGGACAGCCTCGATGCGAAAGCCAGCCTCTGCCATCGCTTGTGCAGATGGGTGG
>JBAUGO010000355.1:0-3261 GCA_049679775.1 Anderseniella sp. | reverse complement strand
CCTGTATCACGTTTGAACAAACGCTCCAGCTGACGTTGCGAGACACTCAATACCCGGCACATGTCGGGGACCGAACAGGGCTCCTCAATTCCAGCTTCAAGAAGGCGCATAGCCGCGCGTACATCGGGATGGATATCTCCGTCCATACCTCCGGTTGAATAACGTTGCGGCCCTTCGGCGGGCCTGCGAGGATAATGCAGTATCTGGTTGGAGACCTCTGCAGCGAGTTGCTCGCCATGATGATGCGCTATGAGATGCATTATCAGGTCGAGCCCTGACGCTCCGCCGGCGCAAGACATGATCTTGTTGCCCACGGTGAAAAGTTGCTCGCAAACCTCGACATTGGGAAACGCTTCCGCAAAACCGGGCTTCCAGGACCAGTGAGTGGTAACCTTTTGTCCCGCCAGCAACCCGGCTCGGGCCAGCGCATAAACGCCCAATTCAACAGCGACCAGGATCGCGCCATTGCGCTCATGTCGTCGCAACCAATTGCTCAGAGCAACGCTTTCATAGTGCTCCGCCCCCCAACTGCCGAACACAGCTATCACATCGGGCCGAAACTGGTTCTCATCTTCCAGCGGGCCGCACCCCATATACATGCCATTGCTTGCCTGGATCTGGCCTGCAGCAGGTGACCGGAAATCCCACTCGTACAATTGCTGCGGCGCGAGGTAGTTGGCAACCCGCATCGGTTCGATAACCGTCGTCAGGGTCATCATGTTGAAACGGGGGATCAGAACAAGGCTGATTCTGGTGGGGCGAGAACTCATTTGGCTCCGTGATGCTGTCGGTCCGTTTGACCCACCTGATAGTGGTGCCACAACAATATCAGAACGCAACGGCGGATTAAAAGAAATTGTGACGATTTTTTTACAATTTCTGGACCCATGCCAGCAAATTATTTTGCCATAACAAACCGTCAGGGAGAGACATAAGTGAATTTTGAAGTGGTCGTAACGTGTGCTGTAACTGGTGCCGGTGACACTGTAGGCCGTCACCCGGGCGTACCAGTGACACCACGCCAGATTGCCGATGCCGCCATCGAGGCGGCCAGGGCAGGGGCTGCTGTGGCCCATATCCATGTTCGCGACCCTGAAACCGGAAAAGGTTCACGTGATCCGGAGTTGTTCAAGCAGGTTGTCGACATGGTGCGCTCCAGCGATACGGATGTGGTGATCAACCTGACTGCGGGGATGGGTGGAGACTGGGTTCCAAGCCGGGCAGATCCGGCACAGCCTGGCCCCGGTACTGACATGATCGGGCCGATTGAAAGGCTCGTCCACGTCGAGGATTTGCTGCCAGAAATCTGTTCACTGGATTGCGGTACGCTGAACTTCGGCGATGGTGACAATATTTATATCTCGACTCCGCCGACCTTGCGCAAGATGGCCGAATTGACCCGTGACTGGGGTGTCAAGCCGGAACTGGAAGTGTTTGATCTCGGCCACATCAGGTTTGCCCGGCAGATGATCGCTGAAGGGTTGATTGCGGCACCGCCCATGTTCCAGATCTGTCTAGGCATTCCATGGGGTGCTGATCAGAGCGTGGATACGATGAAGGTGATGAAAGACCATCTACCTCCAGAAGCAAGCTGGGCAAGCTTCGGCATCTCGCGCATGCAGATGCCAATGGCTGCAGCGGCTGTTGCGATGGGTGGCAATGTACGCGTTGGACTTGAAGACAATCTCTATCTGGATCGTGGTGTGCTTGCATCAAATGGACAGCTGGTGGAGCGGGTCATTGAAATCATAGAGCGCATGGGGGGTCGCGTGCTGACACCACAGGAGGCTCGCAACAAGCTGAATCTTCGCGGCGCGGACGGATAACTCATATGGCAACAGGTCAAACAGGAGCAGGTCTTGAGCTTGATGCCGTCAGCAAGCGGTTCGGCGAAACTGTTGCTGTGAACAATGTCGACCTGACCATTCAACCAGGTGAATTCCTGACACTGCTCGGTCCGTCCGGTTCAGGCAAGACCACCCTCCTGATGATGATTGCCGGGTTTCAAGACACCAGCGCCGGCGACATCCTTCAGGATGGCCACTCCATCATTACGGTGCCGGCGGAAAAGCGCAATTTTGGCATGGTCTTTCAGGGCTACGCGCTGTTTCCGCACATGAGCGTGCGGCAGAACATTGCTTACCCACTGGACGTACGCAAACGACCCCAGACAGAAATTGATGCTCGCGTTGGAGAAATGCTGGAGCTGGTTCAGTTGCAGGATTACGGAGACCGCCTGCCGAAGCAGTTGTCTGGTGGCCAGCAGCAACGGGTCGCGCTGGCGCGTGCGTTGTGTTTTGCGCCCAAGGTATTGCTACTGGATGAACCCTTGGGTGCGCTCGACAAGAAACTGCGTGTTGAAGTTCAGGCCCAACTGAAAGACATTCATACCCGCGTCGGCACGACTTTCATCTATGTCACCCACGACCAGGAAGAGGCCCTGTCCATGTCGGACCGCGTGGTGATCATGAACCATGGCGAGATTGTCCAGACAGGCACCCCGGAAGATCTTTACGAGCGCCCGACCTCAATGTTTGCAGCCAGTTTCCTTGGCAAGAGTAATTTTCTTCACCGCAACGGCAAGGTTTTGGCAATACGTCCGGAAAAAATTGATGTCGTGCCGACAGGCAAGGGCAAAAGCCAACTGACCGGTAAAGTGCGCACCATCACCTATCTGGGCTCAACCTTGATGCTGAACATCGATGTAGGTGAACCTGAAGACATTGAAGTCGTGGCGGATGCCTGGCGCAACCCTCACCGTTTCAGTGAAGGCCAATCTGTAAACCTGTCCTGGGAGCAAGCAGCGGCCATTGAAGTTGACGAAAAATATTGAACCCAAGCGGGCGTCAGATCCGCATCCATTAAACCCGGACACTTACAATGCCGGTTAATCCAAAGCGCCGGAAGCGCTAAAACAGGAGGACGAAAGAATGAAAGACAAGCAGTTCATGCGCGAGGCGGTTTACCAGGCCGCCCATGAGTTCAAGGCCGGAAAACTCGACCGGCGAAGTTTCCTGACGCTGTGCGCCATGGCCGGCATAGCATCAGTTGCGGTCTCAAGCGGCGATGCCCATGCAGCTGCCAACGAGATTGTGCTGTGGAACTGGGGTGGTACTTCAGAAACCTGTCACGGCGAAGCAATAGGCAAGCCGTTCACCGCCGCCACCGGGATACCGTTGAAGTTTGATACTTCAGGCCCTCTGCAAGGCAAGATCAAAGAAATGGTGGATTCAGGCAACGTGACGGCGGACGTATGTGACG
>JBAUGO010000354.1:0-2511 GCA_049679775.1 Anderseniella sp. | reverse complement strand
GTGTCAGGTTCGCATGAGAAAAGCAACATCCTTGCAGATGATTTCACATCTAAAGTCAAGCTGTTGCGCGATGACCGTAAATGTTCGCTCACGATAAAAGCTGACGTGTGTGGGATCGGCGCGGTATTGCCACGCCTCGAACCTTGCATCATCAGTTTGAAACACCGTCATGATTGCCAGAATGCCACCTTGCTTGAGCAGGCCAGCCAGCTTTTTGAACTCATCTGACGGGTGATGAAAATGCTCGACCGTTTCCGTGCAAGTTATGAAATCATAAGTGCCTTTCAGCACCGTTTCATCGGGTGCAAAGAAGGGATCATATAATGACATATGATGCCCCGCCTCTCTCATCATGGCAGCCAGTGCCGGGCCAGGGCCGCAGCCATAATCAAGTCCATGCGAACTGGGAGCAACACGCTTCAGTAAGGGCTCAACCAGCCGGGAAAGATACTTGCGATAGCCCGGATCATCCACATCATTATGATGCGTATGGTAATGTGAAAATTCATCTGCATGGTCGAGGTAATGCGCTGGATCGAGCCATGTCGCCTCACATGTATTACAGCGATGGTATGTTCTGCCTTGCCGATCCTTGAGCAGAAACCCGGTATTACCACCGTCACAAACTTTGCAAGTATCAAGTGTCATGATGGTCGTTTTGAAGCAGAAAGAGCGGCGTCTCAACCCTCTTGAACATCTTGCACCAATGAGTTTGCCACCATGCAGGTAACAGTATCTGCAATAGTGGGGATGTCTCCTCTGGTGGTCGGTTGGAAGGTCCGTTCCTGTGGATCATCAATGTTACGCCGCATGAACGGATGCTCAACCGGTTCGCGTTGCCGAAACAGCCATTCTCTGGCAACCTGCACATATCCGCCTGGATAATGATACCCAGCATTTTCCGCGATGAATTTCGTGCGATCCTGGCGCCACAGGCCGGGTAACCTGTACCAGGGCACAGTTGGATTTTCATGATGCACGCAGTGGTAATTGTTGTTCAGGAATAGCAACTGCATCACAGGCCCGGCTTCGACTACCGCGGTACGCTCGGATACAGGTTCGCGAGCACGGTGTTCTATATATGTGCGTATCATCAGGATGGACATGCCCGGATAGGCTGCACACACCGCATAAAGCCAAAGAGGTATTCCCGTCCATGTCAACAACCCAATCACGGGGAAAAGCCCGAAAATGTGCATGACATAGGCATTGATCACATGGCGGTCTCCTGCCTTCATCAACCGAAGGTCATTGCGCCAAAACAGATACAAGGCAAGCGCGGGGCCTATCGCCATACGACCTGCCAGCGTGTGGTTGATCTGTAACAACTTGCGCATGAAGCGACCGGTTCGATACCAGTCATGACAACTCAAATACCAGGTTTCAGGATCATCATAAGGGTCGGTCAGCAAAACATTATTGTGGTGGCGCAAGTGCGTGTCGCGAAACCGCCTGTACGGCACGAACAAACCAACCGCTGGAAATACCAACGCTTCATTTATTGCGCAGGAACGGGTTGGATGACCATGCAGGATTTCGTGCTGAAGGGATGAGTGCAAGGTGACTGACAAAGCGGCGGGAATTATCCAGAACCATCCGAGCAGGTCATGCCAGATGATCGAACAAAGCCAGATTGTATAACAACCAGCCAACGTGAGCCAGGTAGGCCACTCACGGACTGTTTTTGAAAGCCCCACTACCGTCATTGTAGCAAACGATCTCATTCCGCACCGCCGTTAACCCGGCTGCTCGTGCGCAAGAAAAATACTACATCACGGTTTTGTGATTGTCACCAGAATGTCACCAGGTCGACGCAGATAATCCGGGTGCTTCCAGAAATATGATTTCAGGCGTAGTTTATCTCATAACCTGTCAAAACTGATGGAGAGTGCCAAGCATGATAACATGTGAAATCACAGATGGAGGCCGTGTTCTTAGTGTCGATATGGATGGCACAACTCTGCGATTCCATGCGGTGTGGCTGCGTGACAATGCCTGGGACGGCGAGACGCGGTCATCCGGCAATGGCCAGCGGCTGATTACCATCAACTCCCTGCCACAGGATATACGAATTACCTCTGCCGAGATGAATGGCGATATGTTGCAGGTAACCTTCGCACCGGAAAGCAAGGCTGTCAGCTATGACTTGAACTGGCTGGAACTCCACGCCTATGACCGCCAGACAACTAGCCATGACACAGGCTGGACAGCATCCACAATCGAAACCTGGGACAAGGGGCTGACCTCCAACTTGCCACGTGCGGACTTCAACGCAGTCAAAGCCCGGCCCGGCGCGCTTCGCGACTGGCTGGCCGGCGTTGCCCGTTATGGCGTTGGCGTGCTGACCGCAGGACCTGTGAAGCCGGAAGCCCTGCTCGAAGTGGCAGGCCTGTTCGGCTATGTGCGCGAGACCAATTATGGTCGCTATTTCGAGGTTCGAACCGAAGTCAACCCGACCAACCTGGCCTATACGGGGTTGGGTTTGCAGGCTCACACAGACAACCCCTATCG
>JBAUGO010000353.1:0-2675 GCA_049679775.1 Anderseniella sp. | reverse complement strand
CCTTGAAGTCACTTTTGCGCCGCGCTGGCATACCATCTGATGCCCATGCCCTGATGCAAGCCATTTGCGAGGTTGCTTCTGCCACAGGCTCATCCGGCAAAAGCGCCGATGCTGATGCTTTCGGACGGGCCATGGTCGAGGTCATCATGACGCGTCATGCTGCAGATGATCCACATGAGCGTGAGAATATCATTGCGCTGCTGAGCCAGCTTACTGATGGTCGCACTCGTAAACTTGTGTCGCGCATTGCTGAAGGCCTGTCCCGCGTAGCCTGATGTCACTGTTGGCTTGTCAGTTAACCAGACCTTGAGCAACGCTCAAGCGTCCGCCCTGGTGCGTTTGTGCCAAGCTCATTAGTCACAGTTTGAATATCAACCCGTCAGATTGAACTCTTATGGCGGCGACCTTTGCTTTTCACGCATCAAGCAAAGCAAAACGCCCGGCTCAACTGAACCGGGCGTCTCGATACACAATTTCCGGCAACAGGCCGGTTACGCAACTCACAATCATGACTATATATAAGCGGACTTAATGCTCTCTAAACGGATCATTACCCAAGGCTTAATTTGGGTGTTTCAAAATCGGAATTGTTCATTTAACACCCGCTCAGCAAGAGAATGACCATCATCAAACAGCAATCTGGCTGATTTATTTTCGTCTTCGCGCACAACCAGTTTTATGATGTTGCGGAAATCTGTTTGATCTGCAGCCGCCGAGACGGGCCGTTTTTCAGGTTCAAGCATTTCGATCTCAACCACGGCCTTGTGCGACAGGATAGCACCGCGCCATCTGCGAGGCCGAAACGGACTAATGGGGGTCAGGGCGAGCATGGGTGAATCAATTGGCAGGATTGGCCCGTGAGCTGACAAGTTGTAGGCGGTAGACCCGGCGGGTGTTGCAATGATGATACCGTCACAGACAAGCTCTTCCATGCGCACATTCCCGTCAATGGAAATACGCAGTTTCGCTGCCTGGTGCTGCTGGCGCAATGTTGAGACCTCGTTGAAGGCCACAGCCTTGTGCACCTTGCCGCTTGCATCTGTTGCCGTCATCTCAAGGGGGTGAATAACTGTTTCGGTTGCACGGCTGATCCTGTTTGGTAAACCTGTCACCTTATAGTCGTTCATCAGAAAACCAACTGAACCACGGTTCATGCCAAAGATCGCCTGACCGGACCCCAGCAGACTGTGGACTGTTTCCAGCATCAATCCGTCACCACCAAGTGCCACGATAACATCTGCTTGCTCGCGGTGTGTCTGACCAAATTTTTGCTTCAGCTTTTGAGCAGCCTCTATGGCTTCAGGGGCTTGCGATGATATGAAGTGCATTTTCATGGGGAGGGCACGCTTGCGTAACAGTTGGCTTGTTGTTTTATCATTGGCAGTACCTTTGTTTGGTTGTTGGCCAAAGTCAATTGCGCGAGTGCAAGAGCCTGCATCAGGCAAAAGCGGCAGCAATTCCGGTCAACAGGGTAAACAGGGTCAATGTTTGCGCAAGCAACCGTAAACCGCGGCGCAACTCGACTTCGGTCAGGTGCTCTATTCCGTCTCCAGCCCAATTGCGTTCCACCCGGCGCTCACCATAAAACCGATGGCCGCCAAGGCGAATATTCAGTGCACCTGCAACGGCACACTCCGGCCAGCTTGCGATGATGTTTTTCATCGCGCTTGCATCCCGCCAGATGGTTTCAAGTGCGTGTGCACCGGCGTGTGGTGAGGTCATGCTTGCAGCCCCTGCAAACAGCAATCCTGTCAATCGGGCAGGGAGGTAGTTTGCTGCCGTTTCCGTGAGGTCGCAGAGTGTGCGTGCCCTTCTGTCATATCGCAACCGCCTATGCACAGCTGAAAGTGCAGCAATCACGATAATGCCGGGCAAACCAAATAGTGCCAGCCAGAAGGCAGGTGTGACGATTGATTTAGCTGTATTCTCGGCAATCGACTCCAGGCATCCGCGCACGATTGCACTTTCGTCCAGTTGTGAAAGATCATGGCTGACCAGATGGGACAAGGCTTCACGTGCTGCCGGCAGGTCTTCTGCAAGCGCCCTTGCAACCGCACGTGCGCGAACCCTGAGTGCGTATTGCGCCAGAAACGGCACCGCCAACAAACCTTCCCAGGCCCATGCATAAGGGACTGTACGCAAGCTCTCCGTCGCCACAATGGCAAGTGCCAGCGTTATGCCAACACTGATGATACAGAATGCACCTCCGCGCAGCGTTCGCGCCAATGGACTTGCCGTGATATCAGGCACAATAGCGGTGAAAACACCGTTCAGGTTGAACAGCCAGTCAGCCGGATGCCCGATCAGGCGTTTGAGTGGGCTTGGGTAGCCCAGAAACCGTTCCAGAGCGAGGGCGACAAAGGCGACCGTCAATGTAGTGGGTAGAATGAACACTCGCTAAAAGTCCTGCAAAGGCAAAATTTTGTAAGCTCTGACCTAGCGCGTCTTCTCGATCCGGGCAATGCGTTATCCATGCGTTGTTTTATATGACCAGTGGAGATGTCATGTCATCGTCCTCCGTTGACTATGGAGCAACAATCGGTTTCATCTGCCTTTTTGAGTATCTTACACTTGCATAGAAAAGGGCGGGGCTGTTTTGAGCGAAAACCTGCGGGTCGTTTTGACCACTGGCAATTACAACTACATCAAGGATGGTGTGTCGCTCACGCTTAACA
>JBAUGO010000352.1:0-3685 GCA_049679775.1 Anderseniella sp. | reverse complement strand
ACTATCAGTTTGATTGGCACAATATAGCCAAGTGCCAGAGGCACCCGCTTCAATGGCCTCAAGGCCAGCGTAACACCCATGGCAAACAAGGCACAAGGTGCAGCTGCCTGTGACAGATACCCGATGAGCCGTTCCACAGCTTCCGGCACAGGCAATTGAAACACTGCAAAACCAACCCCGACCGCCGTGGCCAGGATGAACGGATGAAACAATATTTTGCGAATGACTTCCAGGACAATGGCCCCGGCGCTTTGTATTTGCTTGCCACCTGAGACGGCTATCAAGGCAGGTGCCAAAGCAAAATGCAGGATGTTTTCAAAACAGAAGATCAGCGCCACAGGTATCGCAGCCTTCTCGCCCAGCGCGAGCACAGCGATCGCAGGCCCCATATAGCCAATATTTCCATAGGCACCAGCAAGTCCCTGTACTGTGGCTTGCGCAATGTTGCCGCGTGTGCCGACAAGGCCCAAAACGAAAACCAGTATGAATATCAGATACGTCACAAGAATGTTGGTGCCAATAAACTCCCAACTGGCAAGTTGCTCCACTGGTGTACGTGACAGGAGTTTGAAGAACAGCGCTGGCAAGGCAATGTAAATGATGAAGGTATTCAGCCAGCCGAGGGCTTCAAGCGGCTGTTTTGTAATACGGGCAGCTATAAAACCGATAACGATCAGCCCGAACAGGGGCAATATAAGTCCCAGAATGTGAAGCATGAAGAGTGCAGCTCGCGCGCGAAAATGATTTCCTTGCGCCTCAATAGGCCATCGCTGGCCTGCTTGCAAATCTATCTCAAGTTCATACTGCCATTGTTGCCAATATGGGAACTGTGCTGATAAGTAGTCGGGATGATAGCTTCTGCAAATTCAGAGATTAACACTCACTCGCAATGGGACAGGCTTACCAGCGAGTTGGATGAATGGCAGCGCGCTGGCAAAACAGCAGACTTTTGGTGGCGAGATGACGATGCTTGCGAGGCGAGCCGGGCACTGTCAAGACTGCTTGAAATTGCAAATTCTCACGAGGCCCCTGTCGCACTGGCTACCATCCCTGCAACACTTCAGCCCTCCTTGCAGGAGGCAACCGCACATATCCAGCTTGTCACAATTTTCCAACATGGATTTGCGCATATCAACCATAGTGGCCCTGATGAAAAAGGCGCATGGGAGCTGGGTATGCACCGGGGCAAAAAGGTCATCATTGATGAGCTTACCCAAGGACGGGAAATACTTGCTGAGGCTTTTCCTGTTCAGTTTGAACCCGTCATGGTGCCGCCCTGGAACAGATTGGCAGAAGCATTGATCGAGGAGTTGCCCAAGGCCGGATTTAAAGGCGTTTCAGGGTTTGGCGTAATCACTCAGGCCCAGGCTACGAGCGCGTTGAAAATTGTTCACTGTCACTGCGATCCGATTTCGTGGAAGCGTGGCAAAACTTATGCCGGAACGACGCGGATCATGGATCAATTGATCGCACAACTGGTTCATGCTCGTACCCAAGTTGGCAACGCTGCAACAGGTTATCTCACCCACCACCTTGATATGGATGATGAGGCATGGATGTTTACCGAGAGATTGTTTGACATGATAAACTCTCATCCTGCCGCTTCATTGATCTCACCTAAAGCTGTGTTCTGCACATGACTATCCGCCCCGCACACCTCGCTGACATGGATGACATTGTCACCTTGCTGCACACATACATGAACCCAAAAATCTCACCCGAACGCTGGCGCGGACTGTTCCACTATTCGTGGCTGGACAAAATTCCCGATTTTGGCCGTGTTGCCATCGCTAATGGACGTATCGTTGGATATCTGGGAGCGGTCTATGCCGACCGGATTATCGAGGGCGAGCGTGTCCGGATTGTAAACCCCAACTCATGGTACATGGAAAAACCCGCACGACGAGAAGTCAAAGGTCTGGCACCAGGGCTTGGTCTGGAAATGCTCTATGACCTGACACGCAATCCAGATCAACACTATCACACGAATACCAGCTCACGCTTGACACTGGTGCTCTTGCGGCGCGCCGGTTTCAAGGTGATGGATCAGGAGAAATATGTTTGGCGCATGAGCGCACCGGACAAAGTGATACCCTCGATTGAAGTCCTGACACATTCACCAGAAATTGCATTGCATGTGACGGATGAACAGCGGCGGATAATGGCTGACCATGAGGGTTTGCCGGTTGCGCCAATTTTGGCCCGTGAAGGTAAACAGCAATTGTTCATGATGGTGGCCACCAGCATCAAGGGCAATGAAGAGACCTGGATTGATGTGATGCACGCTGATGACCCTCACCTGCTCGGCAAATGGGGCCAAACACTGGCCGGTCACCTGCTTGGCGAAAGCTCATCAAGATTTTCCTGCGACAGCCGTTTTTGTACCGGCAAGCCAGATGGCGCTGAGCTTCACACAATAGATGTTGCAAGATATGCGAAGACAACCGGACTAGATCACAGATATTTTGATCACCTTTACGGTGAAATACAGCTATTGCGATTGAAACTATCTTGAAAATCAGCGGTTTTAAGGATTGGAGTTCTTATTAAAGGCTGATATGTTCGATTTATCAAACAACCAGATCAGGAGATCATCATGTCCTCTTCACGCACCACAAAAGGCCGCGGCAAACTATATGACAGCGTACTTGATACGATTGGTGACACACCGTGTATCCGCATCAGAAACCTCGCACCTGAAGGTGTAAGGCTTTATGTAAAGGCGGAAGCCTTCAATCCGGCTGCGTCGGTGAAGGATCGGCTTGCGGTTTCCATCATCGAGGAGGCAGAACGGTCCGGCAAGTTGAAGCCCGGCCAAACTGTGGTTGAGGCAACATCTGGCAATACGGGCATCGGATTGGCGATGGTATGTGCGGCCAAGGGATATCCACTGGTCATTACGATGGCCGAGAGCTTTTCCATAGAACGCCGCCGCCTGATGCGTTTCCTTGGTGCCAAGGTTGTGCTGACACCAAAGGCTGAAAAAGGATTTGGCATGGTCAATAAAGCCATAGAGCTGGCCGCTGAAAATGGTTGGTTTCTGGCCAGTCAGTTTGAGACAAGTGCCAATGCCAAAATCCATGAGAATACAACTGCGCGCGAAATCCTTGCAGACTTTGACGGTGACAGGCTGGATTACATTGTAACCGGCTATGGCACCGGCGGTACGGTATCTGGTATCGGCCGCGTCATGAGGAAAGAGCGTCCTGATACAAAAATCATTCTGTCAGAACCGGCAAATGCCCAGCTTATAGGATCTGGCAAGGAACAGGGCCGCAATGAAAAGGGTCAACCGGCGCATTCGCACCCAGCGTTTGAACCGCACCCGATACAGGGCTGGACGCCTGACTTCATCCCGCTTGTCCTCCAGGAAGCCATTGACAAGAAATACTACGACGAACTGATCGCTGTGGCAGGGTCGGATGGAATTGACTGGTCGCGTCAACTCGCGGCACGTGAGGGTATTTTCACGGGCGTATCAGGCGGGTCTACCTTTGCCATCGCCATGCAAATTGCCGAAGAAGCACCCGAAGGGACCGTCATATTGTGCATGTTACCTGACACCGGTGAGCGGTATTTGTCATCGCCCTTGTTTGACAATGTGCCGGAGTACATGAGTGACGAAGAGCTGGAGATTTCTGCCTCAACACCTGGCTACCAAATGCCAAAAGCTTGAGACAAAACC
>JBAUGO010000351.1:0-1526 GCA_049679775.1 Anderseniella sp. | reverse complement strand
GTGCTGTTTAGCGTTGAACCGCTTTCGGGTGGCACATTTACATTTGCACTGGTTATCGGGCTGCTGGCATTCGGCACATTTGTGCTCTGGCCATCCATGATTGGTCAATTGTGGGGTGCACGACTTGTGCCGGCAACGCGGGCAGCGCTACTGACCATGTCAGAGATCCTGGTGGCAACTACCAGTGCGTGGTTTCTCATCGGCTCATCCCTGACTGTCACATCGGCATTGGGTGGATTGGTTATTGTGGTTGCCGTGCTTGTGGATATTTACAGCACTAGCTCCGCTAACTCTTCTGAAGCCCAATAAGTGTTGATCGGACAAGCAGCTCAACCTGCGCTTCAAGGCTTTCCGGTGGTATGGAAAAGAAAAACCCTTGCAGGCCGAGCGCAACCACTCCATGCACGGCTGAGAACAATAGTCCTGCAAGCTGCCAGATTTCATCGTCAGGTTTGTCCGGGAACACGCGCTTAAGCGATTTAACCGTGTGACCAATGAGATTAACATGCTCATCCAGATGCCAATCGGGAATGGACCTATTGATGCGTTCACCATGTTCAAACAGGGCAGACCAGGCGTTGTTATGTTCAATCGCAAACTGGCAATAGGCACGTGCCAACCCAATGAGGCATTCCTGCGAGCTTAGATCTTGCCCGGCCGAAGGCGTAAAGCTGGCAATCTTCTTGTCAAGCAATGCCAGCGTTCGTGAATTTACAGCGATGATCAGGTCATCGATGTCTTCGAACACATTGTAAATCGCACCAAGTGAGCACCCCACACGCTGGGTCAGTGCGCGAGCACTTATGGCTCCAAGCCCTTCAGCATGCATGATGGCCTGCGCTGCATCTATCAGCTCAAGTCGCAGCTTATGCCGCCGTTCTGTTGTTTTCGTGGGCTTGATCACATTAACCTCAATCATGAACGTTGTTCAAAATATATCTTGAACAGTGTTCATGCAAGTGATATCTGTACTTTATGAACAGTGTTCAAAAAATGGAGGTATGACATGACAACGCGCCGTCCGCATCAAATGAGGGAGATCAAGCCCATATCGAAACTCATAACAGGGCTGGTGTTTGCACTGACAATTGTTGCGAGCTTGTTTCTCATGGCTTGTCTGTCTGCCAACGCGAAGACATCCATGCCAAACCTTGAGATGCGGACACTCGGCGGAGTGCAGTTCTGGGGTGATGAATATCTCCGTGGAGGATGGCGGTTGCAAAGACATGTGTGGACAGGGCATTCCCGCTTGCTGGACCCCAACAATTTACGTCATTGTTGGGGGGATTTTGCAGCTTGCCGGCTTGAGTTGGATAAGAAACGTCCTATGGGCGTGGCAAGTATGCACAAACGTCACGTAGTATTGCTGGTCCACGGCATAGCCCGCGGTCCGGGTACATTCGGTGATCTGCCTGAAAAACTGCGCGCGCAAGGATTCGAAGCCTGGGCGATCAGCTATCCAAGTACGCGCGGGTCGATAGAACAGCACGCAGCCCCTCTGGAGCGCGTGATCAAAACCCTTGAAG
>JBAUGO010000350.1:0-1653 GCA_049679775.1 Anderseniella sp. | reverse complement strand
GATATGCAAGCATCGCTGTGCGCAAGGTGGTAATTGTGTCACCTCCGGGCCTTGTCATATAGTCAAAATACAACAACCCTTTCTTGCCAAGCGTGGCTGCGGCGAACGCAAGGACGTTATTCTGGTTTGACGCAGGAAGCCAAGACCATGTTCCGGTCAAACCGATAAAATCATATCGGGAATTATCCATCTGTCCGCAGAATTCCTCGATAGACTGGTCGTACAAGACAAGGTTCTTGAGCCCCAAATCAGAGCTGAGTGAGCTGGCAAAATCATAATGGCGTGGGTTGAAGTCGGTGCCAGTGAATTGGCAATTTGCATTGCAGGCGGGATGCAGAACCAGCGAATATCCAAATCCGTACGCTATTTCACAGGCGCTGGATAAATCTGGCGCTTCCTTGCCATTTGCGTCCAGCACAAACTCGATATGGTTGGGATTCAGGTTGGCCTGGTAAACGGGCATCCAGTCTATGCCATGGTAATAACCGGCGGTTTGGTGTTTTTTGGGTGCCGTATTTCTTGTCTTGGCTGGTAATGAGGAAGGCGTTGGCTTATTCATGCATCCCTCTGTAACGAGTGATATGGTTTCTATGTCCTTTGTATATAGCGCGTCCGGATTGACACTGACCAGCCCTGTGGAGTTGCCTCCAGTGGCCGGGCTGATGAATGTACTACCTACCCAGGATGTGAAACCGGCAAAAGCTGATGTTTTCATTGATTTTTGTGATCTTGACACAAGCCTCCAAGGCGAGGTTTTCACATTATACGACCTTGAATTACAAGGCGCCCGTTGTCTCTTGACCATACCGCAGATTGCACGGTTTCTAGTTCAGGATGGTTCAACAATCAGTATTCACATACCTGATACACCCGTAAGCCAAAGGGTAAGTGAAATTCTGGTGGAACGTGTCATGCCTTTTGTTCACCTGCAACGGGCATCGTTTTGTTTGCAAGGCAGATTGTTCACTTGTCAGGCCAAGACAGGATTATTGCTGGGCAGATTTCGGGCAGGACTTGAGTTGCTTGCAACCGGCCTGAAAGAGCTAGGTTGTGCGGTTTCGGATGAATCATTTGTTGTGGTGAAAGGTGCTGAAAAACATCCAGATCACGTGTTTTTGTGCCATCCGCAGTTTCCCTTCACTTCAGAACCTGTGCTAACAAATGTGAGTAGTTTCAAGGCACTGGTTGATGTTCGTGCGTATGTATCTGAGAGCGAGGCGATAGCCCTGCTTGGACTTGAAAAACCCTTGATGGAGAGCCTGGGGAGATGCTTGTCAAGCTGCACGGTACATGATCTGACCTATTCCGCTCGTGCAGTTATGATCCCTGATGCCATGAGGCAGATCGCGCTTTGTATGGAATAGCGAAAAAAGCCGTTTTGACTTTGATTACTGATTCGTTTTGTGATATTATCAACTCGTGGTTGAGTGTCTGGTTATTTAGTCGCTTTTGCATAGGGTAAGTCTGGTGAGCAAGTTTAAGTCAGTTGTCAGTGTTTCTGAATTAAAATCATGGTCAGTTCCGACTCTGAACAGGGTAAACATCAGCGATATCACTGCAGGTGGCGGTGGCTCGGCAAACGACGGCCCCATGAATACTATGATGTAGTGACGGTCGGGCGTCCGCCTCAAGAATGACATACAACTTATTGGT
>JBAUGO010000349.1:0-4525 GCA_049679775.1 Anderseniella sp. | reverse complement strand
GACATAATGGGCCGGACCTGTTTTTTTGTAAGTTAGTTTGTACGTTGCATTTTCAGTCCGGGCTATCAAAGCCCTTCGAACTGACAGTAAAGCGACTAAAACCCGGCGGACCCTTTCATACGGGCCGCCGTTTTTCTTTGGGCAAATAGTCTGTCTTGATCTTGCCGCCGGGCTTGAACTCTGGCTGTAATTCACCAATATCCTGTTTTAGAGAATCAACATGATGTCGGCGCCTGCCTTTGCAGGCTTTGTCGGCATTCTCATTTTCACGCATTCAGGAGAAATTTCACCCATGTCCGCGAGCACATCTGGTACTGGTGCAAAGCCAAAGGAATTTCAGGCCGAGGTTGCCAAGCTTTTACATCTCATGGTGCATTCTGTTTATTCAGAGCGGGAAGTGTTTCTGCGCGAGCTGATCTCCAATGCCTCTGATGCGTGTGACAAGCTGCGCTATGAAGCGGTCAAGGACGACAAGCTGATGAGCGTCGGGGGCGATCTGCGCATCACCATTACGCTGGACAATAAATCCAAGACATTGACCATCGCAGATACCGGCATTGGCATGGATGCCAGCGAGCTGTCCGACAACCTTGGCACGATTGCGCGCTCTGGTACGCAAGCTTTCATGGAGCGGCTTGAGGGCCAGAAGAAAAAGTCCAAAGGCGATGATGGTGTCAACCTGATCGGCCAGTTTGGTGTCGGGTTCTATTCCTCCTTCATGATTGCCGAACAGGTAGATGTGGTCTCGCGCAAGGCGGGTTCAAAAGCAGTCAATATCTGGAGCTCCGATGGCGCGGGCACCTATACGGTTTCCAAGTATGAAGGCGATGATGCGCCTGAACGCGGTACGTCGATCAGATTGAAATTGCGCAAGGATGCCAAGGAGTTCCTTGAGGACATGCGCCTGCAATATATCGTCAAGACATATTCAGACCATGTCAGCCATCCGATTTATCTCGGGTCACAACAGGTCAATTCCGGCAGTGCCATCTGGACACGGGCAAAATCGGACGTGAGCGAAGACCAGCACCGTGAATTCTTTGGCCATGTCGCAGGGGTGATTGGTGATCCCGCGTTGACGATCCATTACAAAGCAGAAGGGCGCAACGAGTATTCCGTGTTGCTCTATGTGCCAGGCGACAAGCCGTTTGACCTTTTTGATCCTGAGCGCAAGGGCAAGCAGAAGCTTTATGTGCGCCGGGTATTCATTACCGATGAAGCTGAAATGCTGCCCTCCTATTTGAGGTTTGTGCGCGGCGTCATTGATTCAGAAGACATGCCGCTCAACATTTCGCGCGAAATGCTGCAGGACAATCCAACCGTTCACACAATCTCCAAGGCCGTGACGAAACGGGTCTTGAGCGAGATGAAAAAATGTTCCGAGAAGAGCCCTGAAACCTTCGAAAAGATCTGGGAGGCATTTGGCCCGGTGATCAAGGAAGGTTTGTATGAGGACATGGAGCGTCGCGACGAGCTTTACGAGATTTGTCGCTTCCGTTCCACGACAAGTGAAGGCAAGCAAAATGTCTTGTTGTCTGACTATGTCTCGCGCCTGAAGGAAAACCAGACGGCGATTTTTTATCTGACAGGTGATGATGCGGCAAAGGCTGATGTCAGCCCGCAACTTGAAGGCTTCAAGGCCCGCGGTATCGAAGTTTTGCTGCTGACTGATCCGGTGGACTCGTTCTGGGTGCGCACATCGCTTGGTTATGGTGGCAAGCCTTTCAAGTCGGTGACGCAAGGTGGAACTGATCTTGACCAGATACCGCTTGAAGAAAAGAAGAAGAAATCCAAGACCAATGATGCAGCCACGGCAAAGCTGATTGCTGCCTTGAAAACAGCGCTTGGTGACGCGGTGCAAGATGTTGCCAGGTCAACCAGGCTGACCTCATCTGCGGTTTGTATTGTTGCGGGTGATCAAGGGTTTGACAGGACGCTTGAAAAATATCTGGCGCGTCAGGAAGGCCGCACCAGCCTGTCTGCGCCGGTGCTGGAGATCAATGCGGACCATGAACTGATCGTGAAACTGGCAGAGCGCGCCGACAAGGGCGAAGACATGCAAGATGCCGGGCTGCTGCTGCTGGATCAGGCGCGGGTACTGGAAGGCGAAGCTCCAGCCGATGCAGCCGGGTTTGCCGAGCGGTTGTCAAAACTGATGACGCAGGTCTATGGCTGATTTGATGTTACTGAAACATCATCGTGCTGTCACAGGCGAGTTGAAATTCTGATATGTTTGCCTGTCACGATTGGCCTCCACAATCACCAAGGAGGTCTGCCATGACAATCAGAGTTAGAAATGTTTCGCTCAATCGCCGCGATGTTTTACGCACTGGTGCAGCTGCGTCTGCCAGTTTTGCTGCCAGTGGACTTTTCATGCCCTCCATCAGTCGTGCTGCTGATCGCCCGGTCATCACCCACGGTTTGCAATCAGGTGATGTCTCATCCTCGTCAGGCATGATTTGGGCGCGTGCCGACAGGTCATCCCGGATGATGGTTGAATGGGCTACGTCAGATGATTTTTCACACGCGAGCAAGGTGCAGGCGCTTGATGTTACCGAGCTTACTGACTTTTCTGGCAAGCTGTCACTGGACGGGCTGCCCTCAGATCAGGACATTTTCTACAAGGTACAGTTTGTTGATCTGGCTGACATGACCACTGCTGGTGAGGCCATGGTCGGCACCTTCCGCACGGCTCCGATGAGCAAGCGTGATGTTTCGTTTGTGTGGTCCGGTGATACGGCAGGTCAGGGCTGGGGAATTGATGTGGATCGCGGTGGCATGAAGACTTACAACACGATGACAGGTCACAAGCCGGATTTCTTCATCCATTCAGGCGATACAGTTTATGCTGACGGTCCGATTGTGGCTGAAAAGGAAATGCCTGGTGGCGGTATCTGGAAGTCGGTCGCCATTGAGGAAAAGGCCAAGGTTGCCGAGACGCTGAATGAATTTCGTGCGCAATACAAATACAACATGATGGATGAGCATGTGCGCAACTTCAATGCGCAGGTGCCAATGTATGTTCAGTGGGACGATCATGAGGTGACCAATAACTGGTACCCAGGTGAAATGCTGGTTTCCGATGACCGCTACAAGGTCAAATCATCTTCCTTGCTGGCAGCGCGCGCCACGCAGGCGTTTCATGAAATGAACCCGATCAGGCCGAACGCGTCAGAGCCCTATCGGGTTTATCGCAAGGTTTCCTATGGTCCGTTGCTGGACATTTTCATGATCGACATGCGCACCTATCGCGGCAAGAACTCAACGAACAACCAGACAGAACGCAATGGGGACACAAGTTTCCTCGGTCGCGAGCAGATCGACTGGCTCAAGCGTGAAATGCTTGCCTCGAAAGCCACATGGAAGATTGTTGCCTCCGACATGCCGATCGGCCTGGTGGTTGGAGATGGCAAGACGGATTTTGAAAATGGCGCAAATGGTGATGGGCCGGTGCTGGGGCGCGAATTTGACATTGCCGAGGTGTTGTCATTCATCAATGCCAACAAGATCGAGAATACCGTGTGGCTGACGGCTGACGTGCATTACACAGCTGCGCATTACTACGATCCAAACAAGGCGCAGTTCCAGGATTTTGCTCCGTTCTGGGAATTTGTGTCCGGGCCTCTGCACGCTGGCAGCTTCGGGCCGAACAAGCTTGACAATACGTTCGGACCGGAAGTGAAGTACGTCAAGGCTCCTGACGAGGGCCAGGTCAACCTGCCGCCGTCATTCGGCCTGCAGTTTTTTGGTCATGTGAAGATCGACGGCAAGTCAGAAGTGATGACGGTAACGCTACGTGATGCTGCAGATGCGGCCTTGTGGTCCATCGACCTTGAGCCGAAACGCAGCAATTCGATCTGACAGGAAAATTGCACCCCGGGCCGGTAAATGGTCCGGGGTGAGCGCGTCTTATGCAGCCTGTTTGTTCATCAAGCCACGATTGACCAATGTTTCGGCGATCTGAACAGTATTGAGCGCAGCACCTTTACGCAGATTGTCCGAAACGCACCACAGGTTCAGGCCGTTCTCGATGGTGGCATCCTCGCGGATACGCGACACGAATGTTGCATAGTCACCAACGCATTCAACCGGTGTGATGTAGCCACCGTCCTCACGCTTGTCGATGACCAGAAGGCCCGGCGCTTCACGCAGGATGCTGCGGGCCTCCTCAGCGGTTATTTCGCGCTCAAACTCGATATTGACAGCTTCGCTGTGACCCACGAAGACGGGCACACGCACGCAGGTAGCAGTGAGCTTGATCTTCGGATCGAGGATTTTCTTGGTCTCGGCAACCATTTTCCACTCTTCCTTGGTATCGCCTGAGTCCATGAACACGTCGATATGGGGAATGCAGTTGAAGGCAATCTGCTTGGTGAACTTTTCCGGAGTTGGCGCATCGGTGACGAAGATGCCCTTGGTCTGTGTCCACAACTCATCCATGCCTGCCTTGCCGGCACCTGACACGGACTGGTAGGTCGCCACGACGACACGTTTGATTTTTGCAGCGTCATGCAACGGCTTCAAC
>JBAUGO010000348.1:0-2225 GCA_049679775.1 Anderseniella sp. | reverse complement strand
GATTCAATATTGTCGGCATATTGAATCGCAGCAGTCGGCCCTTACCGGCCATTCGCTTTGCTGGAAAAAAGATCTTTTCGATTCCCCAGACCGGCCATTCGTGCAAGCCGCATCATTTTGGTGACATTAATGACCGCAACGCGGACAAAGTGATCAGGTTGCGATTTGCAGCCAACTTCTCAAATGGGCGGGAGGACCGGTCATTGGTGTCGGTCCAGCTAAATGGCTGTCTCGGGCGGAGCAGTCGCTCGTTGCAAATCCTTTAGTTATGAGCTGAATCTAAAAGCGGACATTCAATTTTTAAGTAAGTTTGGGCACATGGCAAGGGCCGCTATGCGGAGAGGCTGTGTGAAAACGCCCCATTTTTCTGCCTCTGATATAATTCCCGGGAGATTGAATCGGGGATTTGATATGACGCGATTTATTGAAAGTGAATTGCCCTGAGTTTTTTGGACACCCTCGGTTCTTGTTTCTGCCGCCGTTCCTGACTGCGGCAACAAAAAAACGAGTTCACACCCGGCGAAGCCCGTGCTGTTTCAACAGACCGATCAGCATATCCTTTGCCTCGGTCCTGTGCCGCCAGTGGATCTGCCGCGCGGCCTTCGAATCACCTCTTGCTATAGCCTCATAAAGCGCACGATGGTCCTCGTTGGATTTCTGTGGCATCGGTCGCATATGCAGGGTCAAGGCTCTTGCTCGCCGGACCTGATCGTTGAAATTGGATACAATTGTCTGGATTCGCTTGTTTCCGCCGAGGCGGACAAGTTCATCGTGGAAGGCTGCGTCGGCACGCGCCCAGCGTTCGCGATCATTGGCCGACAAGCTAGCCTCCATTTCGAGCGTTGTTGATTGAAGCAGGGAAAGTTCCTTCTCCGAGTAGTGCGCGTCAGCAGCAAGCGAGGCGGCAAGGCTCTCAAGCTCGGTCAATACCTCATAGATCTCGCGCATGTCGTCTGCCGATAGAGCCGAAATGCGGACTCCCTTGCGCGGGCGGACTTCGAGCAAACCTTGGGATTCGAGCACAAGGGTCGCTTCCCGTACAGGTGTTCTTGACATGCCCAGTTGTTCGGCCAATTCGCTTTCAAGATGGTCCGAACCGGGGGACAACTCACCCGCAAAGATCAAAGCCCTGAGGGCATCCACTGCGCGAATGCTCTGAGATTTTGATTTCAATTCAACGGACACTCTACACCCCTTGTTTCCGACCCTCACTTGCGGATCGGTAGATTGCCTCTTCCACTTCTATTACACGAATATATTCAGATGCGGTATTTTCAAATGCCCGTTTTCCCAAGAGCCCCTGGATGACGTGATACTGAAGCGCAAACACGCAATCACCTGCAAAACCGTGCCACTGTCTTGGAGCAAGCAGCGTCCGTGCCTCGGATTGACCAAATGCTCGCAGGTGCAATGCACCATTGCCTGACAATGTCATGGTGCCAAGAGTGCCTTCCAGCATTGCCTCTCCCAAGGTGGTTCTTGTGTTTTCGGCAGCATGATCGAGATGTCGGTTGCCGTCGAAGATCGCTCGTACTCCGTTGTCGAAATCAAAGATGATGTATCCCGCATCCTCCCCGGCAATCACCGGATTCATTTTTCTCAGATCGGCATAGACTGCCTTGATGTCTCCGAGCAGAAACCGGAAAGTATCGATCCAGTGGACCGCGGTTTCGTGTACCAGGAATCGCTCCATTTTCTGGAAATAGGGCTGGCGAGCGAGATAGGCATCGGGTCCCTGTCCATCCCCGGTCCGCAGCCGGAAGGTCAATTGTTGCACATTACCGATGTCGCCGGCAGCCAGTGAGCGCGCCATCTCACGGTACCATGGCTGAAACCGGAAGTTCTCATGCACGATCAGTGGCACCCCTGCCGATGCCGCAAGATCGGTGGCTATCCGGGCTTCTTTTAGCGAGGTGCAGAACGGTTTCTGGCAGATGATTGCCTTTACCTCATGATCAAGGGCAGCCTTGATAGCGTTCAGATGGGTTTCGGGTGGTGTAATGATGTCCAGGATGTCTGGAGACGTCACTTCGAGCAGTTCCTCGACCACTTCGAACGCCGGGTAGCCAGTCTGCTGGGCTTTGTCGATGCTCCGGTTGGCGATGCCGACCAGCTCCGCCTCTTCAATACGCTCCCAGGCGTCAAAATGATACTGGCTGAAATATCCTGCACCGAGGCAGGCTACTCGTAAGCTCTTGTTCACACCTATGTCCTTGATACTATCT
>JBAUGO010000347.1:0-1782 GCA_049679775.1 Anderseniella sp. | reverse complement strand
TATCTGTTGAGGCCGGACTGACGGGAGATCACAAGGGGATCAAGTTTCCAAAGCGCCAGATAACCGTTCTGTCGCTTGAAGCATGGCAAGAAGCAGCAAAGGAAGCTGGCCAGCCAGACCTTGAGTGGACAATCAGGCGGGCCAACATACTGGTTTGCGGTGTAGATCTGCCGCGCGCCAGAGGCGGGGTTGTCCGCATTGCTGACGTCATACTGGAAGTGACAAACCCGACCTTGCCGTGCAAGCGCATGGAAGACGCTGTGCCAGGTCTCAGAAAGGCGCTCTACCCTGACTGGCGCGGTGGCATCACATGCAAGGTTGTTGAAGGGGGCACAGTAGCGCTCAATGATCGTGTTGAGGTTCTGGTATCACCCCCTGAACGGGTGATAAGATTGCCCTGACTGATTTGGTTTCGATTAAAGGTTGGTTGTTTCATGTCCGTTCAAAAACAGGTTCGCCGCATAACGGCTCCCGATATTACATCTCGCAAAGGTGGCGAGCCTATTGTGTCGCTGACGGCATACCATGCTCATACGGCTGCGATTGCCGACAAGTATTGTGATTTCCTGTTGGTGGGGGATTCACTTGGCATGGTCATGCACGGTTTTGAATCAACGGTGCCTGTGCCGCTTGATCTCATGATCATGCATGGCAAGGCCGTGGTGCGCGGCTCCTCCCGCTCTCTTGTGGTGGTGGACATGCCGTTTGGTACTTATGAGGAAAGCCCCTCTGTTGCGTTCAGAAATGCTGCGCGCGTCATGAAGGAAACCGACTGCGGCGCCATAAAGCTTGAAGGTGGGGCACGCATGGCCGAGACCATCGACTATCTGGTGCAGCGCGGCATCCCGGTCATGGCGCATATTGGTCTGACACCACAGTCAATCAACACGATTGGCGGCTTCAAGACGCAAGGCCGCCAGCGCGAGCAATGGGCCGCCATTGAGAACGACGCAAAAGCTGTTTCGGACGCTGGAGCTTTTTCAGTCGTGCTTGAGGCGATGGCAGAGCCTCTGGCAGCGCGCATCAGTACTTCGATACCCATCCCCACAATAGGCATTGGAGCATCGGCTGCGTGTGATGGGCAAATTCTGGTCATGGAAGACATGCTGGGATTGAGCCCTCGTGTGCCGAAGTTCGTAAAGGAGTTTGGCAAGGTTGGTCGCGCGATTGAACGTGCCATCAAAATGTATGCAGATGATGTGAAAACGAGGTCATTTCCGGCTCCGGAAAACACCTATGATGTGAAGGATTAAGGCAAGACATGTCCATGACCCGTCGTCAGATGCTGGCTGGAACTGCAATGGCAGGTTTGGCCGCTGCAATGCCTGAACGTTTACACGCCAGTGAAACCCCGGACGGTTTTCTGGAAGTCAAAGCTCAAAAAGCCTCGAAGCTCCTGATGGAGGGCGGCAAGGAAGCGGGACTGTGGACTTATAACGGTATCAACCCGGGCCCTCAGATCAGGTTGAAACGGAACGAGAAAGTCAAGGTGAGACTGACCAACGAGCTGGATGAACCAACCATGATCCATTGGCACGGTATCCGCATAGATAATGCCATGGACGGGACCCCACTGGTGCAAAACCCGGTTCCAAACGGTGAGAGCTTTGACTATGAGTTTGCCGTACCTGATGCAGGTACCTACTGGTATCACCCGCACATGAACAGCTCGAAGCAGGTTGAGCATGGCCTCTATGGCGCCTTGATTGTTGAGGAGGAAACACCACCTGCTGACACCGAGGACATGGTGCTGGTGCTGGATGACTGGCTCATCAATGATGA
>JBAUGO010000346.1:0-3196 GCA_049679775.1 Anderseniella sp. | reverse complement strand
GAATATCATCCATCACAATGCCCGCCCCTGCCCTTATAGCGGTCACATCCAGGCCAGCCACCATGGCCGGCAACATGCCAACATTGGACAATACGGAAAACCGTCCTCCTACTTTGGGATCATGATCCAGCAACATAAGATCATGATCCTGAGCCATGGACAGCAAGGGATTGGCGGCTGCATTGCCAGGTTCAGTCAGGGCCACGATATGATCGGATGGTTTGAGACCAGAACGCTCAAGGGCAGCGAGAGCGCACAAGAACTGAACCATTGTTTCAGGGGTGCCACCCGACTTGGATACGATCAATATCCTGGTTGTTGTCAGTGGCAGTTGATCGAAAGCCTGTTGCAGCGTTGAGCCGTCCAGGTTGTCAAAGAAGTGTAATTGGGGCCCAATGGCTGCCTCACACCCTGGCACACGATACCCAGCCAACTGAACAAGAGCCTGTGCACCAAGGGACGAACCACCGGTTCCGAGCAGGACAATGTCGCTTGCTCCTTCACGCAAGAAATCCGCAGCCTGTTTGCATGATGGCAAGTCATCATTGCGCGATGGCAAATGCAATAGCGGCAGGCTTTTGTCGCTATACATCTCGGTGAGGCGAACCCGCGCCTGTTGTGCACGGCTCAAGGCGGCAGCGTATTCGGTATCACTCAGACCGGCCTTGCCGACCTCGGTTGCCATGCAGCCAGAGATAATCTGCTCAATCGTTTTTTCCGACCCCGTCTGCATTTTTTATAGTGCCCTCGTCTCAAGAACGCATGTCTGATTTGTTTGAACGTGGCAAAATCAACAGAGTCTTGCAATGGTAATAGGTGGTTATAGGCACAGATCAGGCCCCTCTTTCATCAACAAGATGAAATCATCCACGATTCAACTGATGTTATCAAACAGCAAAGCCTGACGGGTGAGTCTCAGTTGCTATCCTTGCTAGCCTTGAGCGGGATACCTTCCGGCCTGCCGACGATAGAGATGGTCAGGGCTTCCGGTTTGATCAGACGCTTGGCGACGCGGCGAGCATCTTCGATTGTGATCGCGTTGATAAGGTCATTGCGTTTGGTCACATAATCGAAACCCAGATTTTCCTGCTGGATTCCGAGTAACTGATTGGCAATTTTTGATCCACTATCAAAGCGCAAGGCGTAAGATCCTGTCAGGTAGGTCTTGGCTTGCTCCAGCTCCTTCTCTGTTGGACCTTCAGCTGCCATCTTTGCGAGTTCAGCTCGCAAGACTTCCAGAGTTTCGACGGCACGGGAGTTTTGCGTGGAAACAGAACCGATCAACAGGCCGCCATTGGTCCATGAGGCGAGACCTGTGTAAATGCCGTAGGTAAGGCCACGCTTTTCGCGAACTTCCTCCATCAGGCGTGAGCCGAAACCGCCATCACCAAGAACAAAATTCATGACATAGGCAGCTATAAAATCAGGGTCGCTGCGCGAAAGCCCTGGCATGGCGAAGGACATGACAGACTGGGGAATATCGCGCTCAACAATGGTGATTGAACCTTTTTCAGGTGTCTTGATGTCCGGCACTGACATAAGTTGACCCTTCTCAGGCAGGTCACCAAACACCTTGTCCAGCAAGGGGCCCAGATCTTCTTCGGTGATGTCGCCAACAACAGCGATCTGCAGATTGTTTCGCACGAAAATCTCTTTCCAGGCGTTGCGCAAATCATCCGGTGTGAGTGCAGAAACTTCTTCAGCGGTGCCCTTGGTGACGCGCGCATAAGGGTGATCGCCGAGCATGTTTTTCAAAAGGGCATCACTTGCAATGCGGCTGGGATTCTCGTCATCAGATTTTATGCCCAACAGTATCTGCCCGCGCACTTTTTCCATTGGTTGTGAATCAAACCGTGGTTGAGTGACAGCCAGGCGCAACATTTCAAAGGAGGCATCGCGGTTTTCGCTCAATGTCTGAAACGAACCTTCAAAAAACTCACGCTCAGCGTTGAATGACATGCGCATGGCAAGGTCTGACATCTGCTCCTGAAACACTTCAGATGCGAGATCGCCAGCACCTTCATCGAGCATGCCGGACAAGAAGTATGTGCGACCACGCGCGCCATCAGGATCGGTTGTGGTGCCTCCGCGAAACGAGAAATTCATGGTGATGAGCGGCACTGTCTTGTCCGATACCAACCAGGCAGAAATACCGCCGGGTGATTTGACTTGCCTGATCTCGAAAGCATGAGCGTGTAGAGCTCCCAACACACTTATCAGCAGCGTTAGCAATGTCAGCTTGAAGAATTTCATGAGGCCCGTCCGATACCAGTAAGTGGTCATTTTTGTCTTGTTCTACGCTTGCTTCAATTCGCTGTGACGCCTGCTGCTTTTGAAGGTCCAGGGATCAGTACGCCAGTGGCAGATCGCTCGGTGCGCAGATATTTCTTTGCAACCGCGTTGATTTGCTCAGGGGTTACTTTGCCGATGCGGTCTTTCCAGCCCTTGGTTTCCTCGACGGTTCGGCCTATGGCGAAGGCTGCACCAAAAATATAGGCAAGGCGGAACTGGTTATCGATCGCATAAACATTGCTGGCCAAAAGCTGGTTGCGGGCACGGGTCAATTGCTTGCTGTCCACACCGTCTGCAATGAACCGGTTCAAGGCAGCATCAAGGGCCGTTTCAGCGGCCTTGACATCAACACCCGGCGCTGGCGCTACGCTAATGTCAATCTCGCCATTATCGAGTGTATCGCCATTGTAATAAGAGGACACCTGTGATGCGATTTTCTGGTTGGTCACCAGTTCGCGGTAAAGGTATGAGGACGATCCGCCGCCCAATATCTGGCCGAGAAGGTCCATCGCTTCGGATTCACCTTCTGCTGCCTGAGTGACACCTGGAACCAGATAGCTTCGGGCGAGCGAAGGCGATGCTGCGCGCGGGTCGACCATTTCAACGCGCTTGGCGGCAATGGGTGCTGGCTCCTGGGTACGCGCGCGCACTGGCGTTGGTGCGGTATTGGCGAGCTTGCCGTAATACTTCTCAGCCAGTTCAATCACCCTGGCAGGTTCGACATCACCTGCCACAACAAGCGCTGCGTTGGAGGGGGTGTAATATTTCTTGTAGAAATCACGCGCGTCCTTTTCAGACAGCGATTCCACTTCAGACATCCAGCCGATGACCGGACGGCCATAGGTATGAGCGGTGTAAGCTGCGGCCGACAATTGTTCGCGCAACAAGGCGGAGGGATTATTGT
>JBAUGO010000345.1:0-1538 GCA_049679775.1 Anderseniella sp. | reverse complement strand
CGGAAATTCGGTCAGTTGCTTGAAGGCTTGCGGGGAATTGGGCCGAATTTGCTCTCTGACCGCCTCAGCCAGTTTCAGGAATTGGGTATCATCCAAAAACAAAACGAAAACGAGCACAAGGGATCCGGCCATTATATTTTGACTGAAAGCGGAAAAGGGTTGGAACCGATATTGCTTGATATCGTGAGATGGAGCCTCACCCATCTTCCGAATGAGAGTTCGGGAAAAATACGTAGGGATGAACTGCTGGTCGTCGCATTTCGCGCTTGTTTTGTGCCATGCAGCACCAGCCAGTTCGATGAGGAATATGAATTCAGAATCGGTCAGGTGAGTTTCGTGGTGAAAATCAATGGACAGAAATTGACCAGCCATCTGGGTCAATCAAACAATCCCGCATTTGTTTTTATCACCGATTCTGAGACATTCGATCAAATTTTCCATGGTGATCGGCAATTGCAATTGGCCGAAAAGTCAGGCGAACTGAAGATTATTGGGAACCGAAAAGCCTATTCACGATGGCAGAATATGCTGGTGCTCGGCAATGGTCGCGTTGCATAGGAGGCACGGCTCCCACGCGGTGCAGTCCATCCTTAAACGGCCAATTTTTCCGTAACAACGCTGATTATTCCAACCGCTCAATTTTGCTCGCAGCCTCATCGATGATCGCAGATACTTCCAGAATCTTGCCAGAGTCCTTTTCTTCATCTGCCAGCCGGATACGGATCGCGCTTTTCAGATTATGCACCGCGCGACGAATGGACGCTCCATCGGCGGCTTCGTCCATTTTGGAGACTCCCTCCAATCGGTCCAGTATCTGCGCAACATGCTTTTCTTCCTCGGCCAGCTTGGCAGAGCCGGATTTAGTGATTGAATAGACCTTCTTGCCCTCCTTATCGACTTTTTCACCGATCAGATCCATTTCAGCCATCAAGGTCAGCGTCGGATATACTATGCCTGGGCTCGGCGCATAATGCCCGCCAGTCATCTCCTCGATCTGCCTGATCAGATCATAGCCGTGCCGCGGCTGCTCCGCGATCAAGTGGAGCAGCACCAGTCGCAGCTCGCCACGTTGAAATATCCGCGCACGGCGCTTAGCCTTGACCCCTTCGAAGGCCGCTTGTGCGAAGGCTCTGGCAAATTTCTGTCCGGTCATACTGTTCCACCCCATACCACGCCGACCTCTATGTCCAAATTTTCTCGCATGTCGCATATTAATTATCCTCAATTTATATCTAAGTTGTTTCTAAGATATATCTTTTAATAGGATGTGCAATATCATCGAAACACAAAATTGCTAGACTATTGAATCTGAAGAAATATTTATCGGATGGACTGTCACCTTTTTTCCGACTGTTGTTCTGCCATACGCCATTCTCCGGGCTGAATGTCCGCCAATGTCCAATCACCAATGCTCCACCGTACCAATCGCAATGTGGGATGACCAACCGCCGCTGTCATCCGGCGCACCTGCCGGTTGCGTCCCTCATGTATTGTTATTTTTAGCCAGCAATCGGGTATCGATTGGCGCACCCGTATCG
>JBAUGO010000344.1:0-3716 GCA_049679775.1 Anderseniella sp. | reverse complement strand
CCCTTATGGCTCCCTGTCTCCGCGTATGTCGATCCGCCAGATAGTAGAAGAAGGCCTGCTGATCCAACAACCTGACCTGAGCTATGATCAGCGTACCGAACGGGTTGCCAAAGCACTGGAGGAGGTTGCCGTGCCGGCTGCGGCAATGGATCGGTATCCGCACGAGTTTTCCGGAGGGCAGCGTCAGCGTATTGCCATCGCCCGCGCCATGGTGCTTGAGCCAAAATTTGTCATGCTGGATGAGCCGACCAGTGCGCTTGATATGTCAGTCCAGGCCCAGATTGTCGATCTGTTGCGCAAATTGCAAAAGGATCATGATCTGGCCTATCTGTTTATCAGCCATGACCTGAAGGTTGTTCGCGCCCTTGCCAATGAGGTGGTCGTGATGCGAAACGGTGTTGTTGTTGAACAAGGACCAGCTCGCCAGATTTTTGACAAACCTCAAACCGACTACACCAAGGCATTGCTCGCAGCCGCCTTTGATTTACAGGCCAAACCTGGCGCAGATGTTTCACAATAATCGGCGAAATGATCAGTCATGACTAAACTTGCTCTCGTTATATCACGCTGGGATCCGCAGCCTTGGATCGACAGGTTCAACAAAGTTGCACCGGAAGTCGAAATTGCTGCATGGCCTGATAAAAATCTCATTCCTGATAGTGTCGACTACGCAATAGCCTGGCAACCACCAGAAGGCGTTCTGGCGAGTTTCTCAAATCTGAAGGCAATTTTCTCCCTTGGTGCAGGTGTGGACCACATTTTACGTGAGCCAAAACTGCCTGATGTGCCGCTGGTGCGCGTGGTTGACCCTGATCTTACCATGCGCATGAGCGAGTATGTGTGTTTGCACGTCCTGATGTATCATCGACAACAACGCCTGCTGGATGCAGATCAGGCCAAAAGCATATGGAGCGATCGGCCACAATGGGCTGCCTCAGCCTTGAGTGTTGGGATCATGGGGCTTGGCGAACTGGGTCGCGATGCCGCAAAAAAGCTCGCGCATATCGGTTTTCAGGTCCATGGCTGGAGCAATTCTCCCAAGACCATCGAGAACGTTATATCCCACTCAGGCCCCGATGGTCTGAATGTGTTTTTGGCTGTTAGCGATATTGTTGTGTGTCTATTGCCACACACAAAAGATACAGAAGGCATATTAAACAGATCATTGTTTCAGAAAATGAAACAAAAAAGCCTACTAGGCGCACCTGTCTTGATTAATGCGGGACGAGGCAAGTTACAGGTCGCGGCTGATATTATAGCAAGTCTTGATGCTGGAGAGCTTGGCGCCGTAACACTTGATGTATTTGAGAGCGAGCCGCTACCTGCCGACGATCCACTCTGGGCTCATCCCAAAGTTACAATCACACCACACAATGCAGCAGACAGTGATCCTGATGCGCTTTGTGCTTATGTGATGAGCCAGATCAGGCGACATCAGGCAACAGGCAAACTCGAGAATACTGTCAATCGCCAGACAGGCTACTGAGCTGCAATTATCTGCTCAGCGGCGCTCATTTCATTAATGTCCGGTACGCGCGACACACCTGTTACATTGCCATACAAAGCTGCAATGCGTTTGATCGCCTGTGCAAGCGGCTCAACAACAACCTGCATGTGATAACCGTTTGAATGAACCAGCGATGTGGCGTCGAGCATCATGCCGACATGACCTTTCCAGAACACGAGATCATTGCGCTCAAGCCGCAGTGATCGGTCCTGCTTCAAAGGTATGCCAAAGCCATCCTTGATCATGTCTGAATCGCGCGGGCAATCAAATCCACACGCTTGCCAGGCCAATTGCACCAGGCCAGAACAATCAAGCCCCGCGACGCTCTTCCCACCCCACAAATAAGGTGCATTTACATAAGCTTCCGCAATCGTCGCCGGGTCGGTCCAATGCTTGTCCACTGGCATCAGGTGTCTGGCCCAGACATAGCGATGGTCTTTCAGTCTGGCAAAATCACCTTCAATGCTCACGACCGAGACCAGCGAATTCATATATACGTGCTGCACCGGGCTGGCCTTCATGTCTGGCTTGACATAAAGCAGCGTTGAAGGCACCGCGATGCGATGGGTCGGGTCCAAAATCTGATTACTCAGGCAGCGGGCGGGAATATAGCCAACATAACTGTCGATCACCAATTGTACGAACGCCCAGCCCTCTTTTACCTGAAACACATTGACCGGCTCACCCAGTAGAGCCTCGCTGACCATGCCAGAATCGATACGCGGTTGTGAATGCAACCCGGCAATTGATACCGATATCTGACGCAGTTCCGGTTTTACAAACCGAAGCGCATCTACCTTGCCGCGCAAGGCGATGTCGGCCAGGTCTTCTCGATAGGCATGCAGACGAGGATCAAGGCTCATATCAGACTATTCAACTCCTGTGCCCTGCTGGCAATTGTGTCTGCCAGTCGTTCAACAAAAAGCGCACCTTCAACCGTTCGCTGTACCAGAACATTTCGTCGGTCTGTCTCATCGCGTCGCCTGCTCACCAGTCCCATCTTGCCCATTGTGTCCAGCGCGCGGGTAATAACAGGTTTCGAAACTCCCAACCGTGCTGCCAGTTCGCGCACAGTATGCGGCGGTGCTTCCAGATATATGGTTAACAGAATCGAGATTTGTCGTGCAGACAAGTCAGGTTCATCGTCTCGCACCAGAGCAAGATGCACATTGTGCCACAGACCAAGAACCTCTGCCGTCGTCAATTGAATACTCATACTACAAACGACACCACACAACTCGTTTCGGGACCGTTCCATTTAATCCTGAATCTGAATATCTCACAAGCCCTATTCGTTCGCTGGATACCTCGCCTCAATCAGGTCAAACAATGCCCTGACTGCATTGGGTTCACCTCCCGCTGGGCGCGCTGGCCGGGCTGAAGGCACCCAACCATAAATATCGAGATGGACGTATGACTTTGTGTTGGTCACAAACCGCTTGAGAAACAGTGCTGCTGTAATAGATCCGGCAAACCCACCTGAACCCGCATTGTTGATGTCGGCAATGGGTGAGGAAAACATGTCATTGTAACGCGCCCAGAACGGCAATCGCCAGACCGGATCATGTGCTGCCATGGAGCAGGAAGACAATTCCCCTGCCAATTTCTCGTCATCAGTATAAAAAGGAGGTAAATCTGGGCCCAGCGCAACACGAGCAGCACCAGTCAGGGTTGCCATGTCGATGAGCAGTTCCGGCTTTTCGCTGTCGGCAAGGTCCAGCGCATCCGCAAGCACCAACCTTCCTTCGGCGTCAGTGTTGCCAATTTCAACGCTGAGCCCCTTGCGGCTGATCAATATATCACCTGGTCGGAATGCATTGCCTGCTACGGCGTTTTCAACGGCTGGCACAAGCACACGCAGGCGAACATTCAACCTGGCTGACATGATCATGGCAGCCAGTGTCAGCACAGCTGCTGCTCCGCCCATGTCCTTTTTCATGAGCAACATGCCAGCTGATGGCTTCAGGTCCAGACCACCTGTATCAAAACAAACCCCCTTACCCACTATCGTCACCCTTGGTGCGCGCGCAGGCCCCCACGTCATGTCAAGCAGTCTCGGCGCATCATCACTCGCCCTGCCAACCGCATCGATCAGCGGAAACCCCTTTTTCAAGGCAGCCCCCTTGATGACCGCGAACTTTGCCTTGTGACTTCTGGCTAGATCGCGTGCTGATGCTTCAAGCTCGGATGGCCCCATATCTTCCGCTGG
>JBAUGO010000343.1:0-2298 GCA_049679775.1 Anderseniella sp. | reverse complement strand
ATAAAAACGCCCCTCGTCCAGGGGGGATGATCTGCGCTTTGAAGACAGTGGCGTCTAAAACGTCATCAGCCGCACCCAACGTCTGTGCTAAGGTCTTAAGCCTATCGAGCAGTTTTTTCTTAGCTTTACTTTCTATGAAGAAGCCTATTGGCGGGCGATTATCAACCTCGATAGCAAGCAAGAGATAACCGGAATGCGCGGGCTCGATCAGTGACACTTCCGGAAATTTGTTTTTGGGGCCAACGATTTGTAGGGTTTCGCCTTGATCTTTCATTCTTCTTGTCTCCTCGATTGGGTGAGAGTTTGTGCGACAATTTTCAAGTGGGTTTTGGCCAACAACTTGGCGCGCGCGACATCAGCTTTTGATGCGTTTCCGTGCAAATACGTGATACGAAGCGCCGCGAGCGGCCCGATGACCTGCCAAATTGCGACGTCGACAGGAATGTCCTTGCACAGTTCTCCTCGCTCCTGCCAAGCGGTGAAATGCGGCCGCAATCGTAGGGAAACATCTTGCAACATATTGCTGAGTCCATCTGGTCCCATACGCAAGACGAGTGAAGCAAACGCTCTGGCGCGGGGGGTCGACCACGTCGCGACAATGTTCCCAAACGTTTCTGGGATTGCGAGTTGCATAGGCGTCTTTTCGGACTCCAGAGAAGGACCTGCGCTTGCTAGCAGATCAGGCCCAGCAAGTTTCAAAAGAGCCTTAAATATCTCTTTCTTACCTTTGAAATGGGCGTAAAGCGCGGGATCGCTCACGCCAACTTTGGCAGCGATCTGGCGAACAGTAGCGCCATCGAAACCGCGTTCGGAAAAAACTTCCAACGCAGCGTCTAGGATGCGATCTCGCGTCTCTGTTTTATTAGACAGCGGTGGACGGCCGCGCCTTGGCTTAGGTGATTCAGTCATCTTATTAAATTAGCGCTTATTAATTTAAAGCGCAAGCCTACGCGTTCGAGGTTTTTTCTTGAATGGCCTAGGTATTAGCGCAAGTCGGAAAGGGAAGCGGCCAAACCAGACTTTCGTACAGTTTGCAGCATCGGTGAGTCTGGGCTCTGAAAAGACCTTCGCCGCAACAGACGCGAATGACCGCTATGGGCCGGAAGCCGCAGGCGCTGGAATCTATACCGAAGGTCTTAACGGGCTCAAGTCAGCCTTCTGAAGTCTACAACCAATGGGTCTGCAGCCTTGCGGACGCAGTCGAAGGTGGCTTTATTGGTACAAGCCAGAATTTGCAGTTCCTGGCTGGCTTTGGGACATTCCTCAGTTCTCGTCCATCTTCAGTGCGGCGATGAAGGCGTCCTGGGGAATTTCGACACGGCCAAACTGGCGCATCTTTTTCTTGCCTTCCTTCTGCTTGTCCAGAAGCTTGCGCTTTCGTGTGGCATCACCACCGTAGCATTTTGCCGTCACGTCCTTGCGCATGGCTGACAGGGTTTCGCGTGCAATGACGCGGCCCCCGATGGCTGCCTGAATGGGGATCTTGAACATATGGCGCGGGATTAGCTCTTTCAGCTTTTCCACCATGACACGGCCGCGCTGTTCTGCGCGTGCCCGGTGCACAATGATGGCCAATGCATCAACTGGCTCTTCATTGACCAGAACGTGCATGCGAACCAGGTCTCCCGGTTCATAGCCGACCATCTTGTAGTCAAAGCTGGCATAGCCACGGGTCACCGATTTCAGACGGTCATAAAAATCAAACACCACTTCATTGAGCGGCAGTTCATAAACCAGCATGGCGCGTGCGCCTGCATAGGTCAGCTCTTTTTGTCGACCGCGCCGATCTTCACACAGTTTCAGGACAGAGCCGAGATACTCATCCGGCACCAGAATGGTTGCCTGGATCCACGGCTCATCAATTGTTGCGATATAGTTGGGTTCAGGCATGTCCGCGGGATTGTGCAGTTCCATGACATCACCCTTGGTCGGATGAATATGATAGATCACGGAAGGAGCCGTTGTGATGAGCTCGATATTGAATTCGCGTTCCAGCCGGTCACGGATAATTTCCAGGTGCAAAAGCCCCAGGAACCCGCAGCGGAAACCAAAACCAAGTGCGGCTGATGTTTCCATTTCATAGGAAAAGCTGGCATCGTTCAGGCGCAGTTTGCCCATTGCCTCGCGCAAGTCCTCAAACTCGGCCGTATCCACAGGGAAGAACCCGGCAAACACGACAGGTTGCGCGGGTTTGAAACCAGGCAGGGCCTTGTCGCAGGGTTGCTTTTCCTCGGTTACAGTGTCCCCTACGCGGGTATCGGCAACTTCCTTGATCTGTGCAGTGAAGAACCCGATTTC
>JBAUGO010000342.1:0-7981 GCA_049679775.1 Anderseniella sp. | reverse complement strand
ATTATTCAAGTGTTGTGTAGATCTCGACAAAAACGCTCTTGATACACGTGGCAACGCGGTTGAAGCGGCGCTCTGGGTTAAAAAGAACAGTTTCAAGCGCCTGTTTATTGTCACCAGTGATTATCATATCCTGCGTTCAATGCTCGAGTTTTCGCGTACAATGCCGGATCATGAACTGATTGCCTATTCCGTATCAGGCCGCGACAGTGGTGATCCAATGGCCTCGCGTGCCAATTTCAAACTATGGCTTAACGAGTATATCAAATACCTGCTGGCACTCGTCAGACTAAAAGTGGCAGATTAATCAGGAGGTGGCAGCCATTCTCGTTTTCAGGTCAATTCTCTTCAACATCGCATTCTACATAAATCTGGTACTGTTTCTGGTATTGGGTTTCTGGTTCATGTTCACACCTCGCATCTGGTCCATCCGGGCACTTCAGGTTTGGGCCAGCGTATCCTTATGGTTGTTGAAAGTTATTGCTGGAACACGCATGGAAGTCCGTGGTCGCAAATATATTCCTGTAACCGGGGGGTTGCTGGCCGGTAAACATCAATCAGCATGGGATATATTTGCACTCTTGCCATTGTTGGCTGATCCAGCACTGGTGTTAAAGCGCGAGCTGACTTTCATCCCGTTGTTTGGGTGGTTTTGTCTCAAGTTCAAGATGATTGCCGTGGATCGTTCAGCTGGTTCGGCCGCCTTGAAAAAGATGATTGCAGATGCAAAAGCAGCCGTGGGCTTGCAACGTCAGGTGTTGATTTTTCCTGAAGGGACTCGCATGTCCCCAGGTGCAGAACCTGATTACAAACCGGGTGCTGCTGCTCTATACATGCAACTTGATGTGCCTTGCACCCCGTTTGCCCTGAACTCTGGCCTGTTCTGGCCGCGCAGGCAATTTGTCCGAAAGCCCGGAACCATAATTGTTGAATTTCTACCACCCATCCCAACCGGATTGCCCCGGCGAGAGTTTTCTTCAAGGTTAGAGCAGGCTATTGAAACAGCAACCGCGAGACTGGTAGCTGAATCAGGCGCGGGCAACATTTAAAGCTACTTTCATTCTAGAACAAAAGTGGTACAATATTCTGATGAACCAGTCTGCAACAGATCCGATTGCCCATGAAATCTGGGATATGAAGTACCGCTTCAAGTCCCCGGATGGCTTACCTCTGGACAAGGAAATTGCTGACACCTGGGCGAGAGTGGCGAATGCACTGGCAATACCGGAAAAAAAACCAGAACGCGCCAAGTGGCAGGCCGCATTCAACGATGTCTTGTCCAGCTTCAAATTTCTACCAGCGGGGCGGATTATTGCAGGTGCTGGAACCGCACGGAAAGTCACGCTTTTCAATTGCTTTGTCATGGGTGAAATCAAGGATGACATGAGTGCCATTTTTGACGGCTTGCGTGAGGCCGCACTAACCATGCAGCAAGGTGGTGGCATAGGGCATGATTTTTCCACCTTACGGCCAAAGGGAGCGCCGGTAAAAGGTGTCGGGGCTGACGCATCGGGTCCACTTAGTTTCATGCATGTGTGGGACTCCATGTGCCGTACAATCATGTCTGCCGGATCACGCCGCGGCGCCATGATGGCAACGATGCGATGTGACCATCCAGACATTGAGGAATTTATCGCTGCCAAACAGGACGCGCAGCGCTTGCGCATGTTCAATCTGTCAGTGCTCGTAACAGATGCGTTCATGGATGCTGTAAAGACGGGGTCAGACTGGCCATTGGTTTTTGATGGCGTGACCTTCAAAACTGTGGCCGCTCGTGATCTGTGGGAAAAGATCATGCAAGCAACCTTTGCCTATGCTGAACCAGGCGTAATCTTCATTGATCGCATCAATGCCCGTAATAACCTGTCGTATTGCGAAACCATTCACGCGACCAACCCTTGTGGTGAACAGCCCTTGCCCGCCTATGGTGCCTGTCTGCTGGGGTCCATCAACCTGGCATCACTTGTGGTTGATCCTTTTGCCAGTACTGCAAGACTTGATATTGATGAGCTGACACGTGTCACAACAATAGCCATCAGAATGCTCGATAATGTCGTTGATGTATCGAACTATCCACTGGAACAACAAGCCGCGGAAGCTCGTGACAAGCGACGTATTGGTCTGGGGGTAACCGGGCTTGCCAATGCGCTCGTCATGTGTGGACTGAAATATGGTCATGACGATGCAGCAGCCACTGCAAAGAACTGGATGCAGGCAATAGAACGTGCTGCCTATCTGGCGAGTACAGAGCTTGCTTTGGAAAAGGGTTCCTTCCCGCTTTTTGATCGCGATGCCTATCTCGCCTCTGGCCATGTCAGGGAACTTGATGATGATGTCCGTGCCGCAATCAAGACCAATGGCATTCGCAATGCGCTTTTGACTTCCATCGCGCCGACCGGAACCATATCTCTGTTTGCTGGTAATGTTTCCTCAGGGGTCGAACCTGCATTTGCGCTCAAGTACAATCGCAAGGTTCTGCAACCTGACGGGTCGCATCGCACCGAAATTGTTGAAGACTACGCCTTGCGTTTGTTTCGCAGCCTTCATGGTCCCGATGCACAACTTCCCGAAACATTTGTCACAACATCTGATCTGACACCAAGGGATCACCTTGTCATGCAAGCCGCCTTGCAGGCACATGTCGACAGCTCTATTTCCAAGACCGTAAATTGCCCTGAAGATATTTCCTTTGATGACTTCAAACAGGTTTATCTCGATGCATGGGATTTGAAACTAAAAGGGTGCACGACCTATCGGCCAAATGAAGTGACAGGCTCGGTTCTGTCACCAGTCAGCGCTCCATCTGCCGATGAAGTCCAAACAGCACTGCCCCTGGAAGCCCCTGTTGCGCCAATTACCCATGATGGTGGGGGAGCCGTTGTGTACATGCACAAGCCGCTCGATCGAGATACGGTCTTGCCAGGCTTTACCTACAAACTCAAATGGGGTGACAGCGATCATGCGATCTATATCACGCTCAATGATATTATTGAAAATGCTCGCAGACGTCCTTTTGAAATCTTCATCAACTCCAAGAATATGGAGCACTACGCCTGGACAGTTGCCCTGACCAGAATGATTTCTGCTGTCTTCCGTCGTGGAGGGGATGTGTCATTTGTAGTTGAAGAGCTCAAAGCCGTGTTTGACCCGCGCGGCGGTCACTGGATGGAGGGACGTTACGTTCCCTCTTTACTAGCGGCGATTGGTGGCGTGATTGAAAAACACATGCTTGCCACCGGTTTCCTGAGGCAGGGAGAAAAACTTTCCAATACCGATCCTGCCACCCTCCACATCACCAAATGCGCTGTAGGCGAAGACACGCGCCCGGGCTCCCAATGCCCCAAATGCAACGAGTTGTCTCTTGCATTTCAGGAAGGATGCGTCACATGCATGTCCTGTGGATATTCAAAATGCGGATGAGCTTGTGATTTCCTCTTGACGTTGATGTATATATGTTCTACTTTTGTTCTCATTCTACGGGAGTGAGAAAAATGGGTTTCAGCGCATCAATCGAATTGGAAAACGAATTCAGCGACAGATTCTGTTTTTGGGCTGGTGCTTCCGGCAAGCGTTACATTCATTCTGTTTACAGCTTCAGAAACTGCCCGCCCCTGCCCGGTGCTATTTATCTGGTTGTTCGCCAAATGGAAGGTGGCACCCGGGTTCCGGTTCGAATGGGACGGTTCTCGCTATTGTGGGATTTTCCATTGCCATCTGATTTTGCCGAGCAAGGGTGTGAAATCCATGTTCACCTGCTTGCAGAAGACAGCTCTGAAAGCGCGCGCATTTATGATGACCTTGAAGCTGGTCTCGCACTGGACGAAAACCGCGACATAACAGAAATCTCGACACCTCGTCGCAGTTCGGCAGGCTTTACGGAAACAGCTCTTCCTCTATTTGCCGGTCTTGCTGCCTGAGCCTGTCTGTCTGGCAAGCTTCAGAACATCACACAAGTGCTTGTCCTGCAGGCCAAGATCGCCCAGATGCTCAACAGCGGAAGAAATATAATCGATACAGGGACCGCCCTTGCCGTGACCTTGCAAAACAAACGGCACGAGCTCTGCAGCTGTTCGCTTGCCGGCATATTGGTCATGCGCGGTGTCAACTAGATAAACCAGTGCCTCAACACGTTTCCTGCCAGTGTCTGTCTCAACCAAAAGATCTCGCCAGCACTCCTTGTAGATCATCGTGACCTGCTCGCGCTCGCGCAAATAGGCAATTGTATCCAGGCGTTTGTCAGCCTCAACCCGATACCCGATCCCCAGGCAAGACCCCCCCTTGTCCAACCCCAACACCAGGCCGGGTTGTTCAGGAGTTCCCCTGTGAACATGGGAGTAGATACACAACCTGCGGTGCACCCCATACATGATCGCCTTGCGCCGCTCGACAAATTCGAATCCTGGCCGCCACATCAACGATCCGTATCCGAACACCCAAAACCCTTCATCCATCAAGTATCTACCTCAACCGTCTTCTCACTTTAAAACGCACACTTCACCCGCAAGACAATCACATGATAATCTTCCAACGAGAATCACAAACAAAATTCAGGCCTTTCAATCATGAATAATCCGCTTGAGGTCAAACCTGTATCAGCACTCAAAATGATGAGTCCGCTGATCATATTTATCGTTATCGCAGCTGCCTGGTCGATGTACTGGTTCACTGTGCGCCAACAGACACAAGACACCGTGGCCAGGTACGTGGGTAAAGGCTTGCCGCTGTCGTGTACTGAACAAGCCTGGGGTGGATATCCTTTCCGTATAACATTTGATTGCTCTGGCGTGAACCTCACTGTCAACGAAAGCCCCCTGACTGCCGACAAGCTGCGCCTCATTCTCCAGCCATGGAATACAAACCACATCATAGGTGCCCTGTTTGGACCGATCACCTACAACGACATGGTACTGAACGGCGATGCAATCCGAATAAGCCATCGCAGCGAGAATGGGAAACTGGCACTTGCATCGCTTATTGCAGAAAACCAGACCTTGACCATTGACGACAAGAAACAATTCAAGATTGCCAAAGTATCCGGACACGCACGTTCCAAAGACCAGTCCAACCTCATCGAGTATACAGGTCTTCTCGAACAGATCACGATGGATAAACTCGCGCTCGATAATTTCAAACTGGACGGCACATACGATCCCTCAGCCACAGTACAAAGTGATCTGGTATTGAACACAGAGCCATCAGAATATCTTGATGCCATCTGGATGGTTCAGAGTCTGGCCGATCTGGGAGATACGGAAATGAACGCCGCAGAAGCGGTGATCAAGCCATTACTCAAATCAAACAATAATAAATTGCTGATCCAGCGCAAGGATGGCATCTGGTACTGGGGTCCATTTCCATTGCAAAAACAAGGTAATTAGCAAGACCTATTTGCCATCACCTTTTTTCTCAGAGCGTCCGAAGTCAGGCTTTGCTACGTCCTGGCCTGCGTCAATAATCCTCTGGCGGATTCCGCGCGCACGCGTGAAGGTATCAAACAACATGTCGCCATCTCCCCAGCGAATAGCGCGTTGCAAGGCTGACAAGTCTTCCGAGAACCGGCCAAGCAATTCCAGCACACCTTGCTTGTTGTTCAGATAAATATCCCGCCACATGGTTGGATCAGAGGCCGCAAGACGGGTAAAATCACGAAAGCCCCCGGCAGAATATTTGATCACTTCCTGCTGCGTCACTTCTTCAAGGTCCGCCGCCGTGGTCACGATGTTGAAGGCGATCAGTTGCGGCAAATGCGATGTGATCGACAGTACCCTGTCATGATGATTGGCCTCCATTGTGTCCACAAAGGCCCCGCATGCGCGCCAGAAATCTGACAGGCGCTCTATCGCTGCAACATCTGTTTCAGGCAGGGGTGTCAGTATGGTCCACTTTTTCTCGAAGAGTGACGCAAACCCGGCATCAGGGCCTGAATACTCGGTTCCAGCAATCGGATGTCCGGGGACAAAGTGTACGCCTTCGGGAACATGCGGTCCAATATCGCGAATGACAGCCGCCTTTACGGAGCCAACATCGGTCACTATGGCGCCTGGTTTCAGATGGGCCGAAATGGCCTCGGCAATTTTGCTATTGGCACCCAATGGAACACAAAAAATGACAAGATCAGCATCGCGCACTGCATCAACAGCTGTCTCATGCATGGTGTCTGCAAGACCAAGCTCCATTGCTCGCGTACGGGTCTGGGGGGATCTGGAATATCCGGCTATGGTGGTTGCAAGTTTTTCACGCCGCACCACATGAGAAAGCGATGAGCCGATCAGCCCCAAGCCCAGCAATGCAATTTTTTCAAATGGTTTGAGAGTCATGAGGATTGTGCCGCCATGAAGGCTTGAAGCGTGCTCAGAAGCGCAGTGCACCCGGCCTCATCACCAATGGAAATGCGCAGCGCATCAGGCAACCCATAAGCATCCATGCGGCGTACCACGATATTGTTCTGTGTCAAAAATGCATCCGCTGCGCCGGCTGTCTTGCCAGTCTTGTCCTCAAAATGTACCAGCACAAAATTACCTACACTCGGTGTCACATTAAGACCCATGGCAGAAATCCCTGCGGTAACCTTTGGCAACCAGACATCATTGTGCTCGATGGCATGTGCCAGATGCGCACTGTCTCGAACCGCGGCGGCACCTGCTGCAATGGCCGGCATCGCAACATTGAAAGGTCCGCGTATCCGGTTGAGTACGTCAGCCACATTTGCCGGACAATACGCCCAACCAAGGCGCAAACCAGCCAGGCCATATGCCTTTGAGAATGTCCGCGTCATCACAACATTCTTGGAGGTGGAGACAAGCTCAAGCCCGGCTTCATAATCATTGCGCCTGACATATTCCGCATAGGCAGCATCAAGCACCAAAAGACAGTTGGATGCGAGACCTGCATGAAGACGCTTGACCTCGTCAAAGCTTACATAAGTACCGGTTGGATTATTGGGGTTTGCCAGAAACACCATGCGAGTTGACGGGGTAACGGCAGCCAGAATGGCGTCTACATCAGCCGTCATATTGGTTTCAGGCACGACCACGGGCTTGGCCCCGTTCGCCTTGATCACAATCGGATAAACCAGAAACCCGTGCTCGGTATAAATCGCCTCATCACCAGGTTGCAAATAACCACTGGCCAACAGCTGCAACAGCTCATCAGAACCAGCACCACACACAATATTGGCTGCGTTTATACCATGTGCCTCAGCCAATGCTTCACGAAGAGCACTTGCTCCACCATCGGGATAATATGCAAGGTTTGCAGCGCATTCCATGTAGGCGCGCATGGCAAGCGGACTTGGCCCCAGAGGAGATTCGTTGGAAGACAATTTATGTACCTTGCCAACACCTGCCGCTCCTGACTTGCCAGGAACATAGGCTGATATTTCAAGCACCCCGGCGCGCGGGCGTGGCACATCACTCATTGTGTTCATTCTTCTTCAAACTCCATGGGGCTCGGATACCGTCCAGCCACCTTCAGTGCCAATCCTGTATTGGCTTTAAGACCGACCAATGGTTGCTCCGACGTTGTAAGATAGCCGGGCAACGCCGTCAGATGTAAATCATCGCTCAATTTCAGATGCCAGACGGGTTTTGGTACAAAGTCCCTCGGCAACTTGCCTGTGGTTACCAGCAATGTTTCATCTTCACCCGTTGGCTCACTGATCGCTCGTCCCAAAACAACAAGCGAACGCTGCGGCTTGTCAGATCCAGCACTCAGCAACGCCACAACCTTGGTGCCAAAGGCTTCTGATGTCTTTTCCAGAATGCGCGTCCAGTCATACTTGGTAGGCAGGACAACAAGCACCGGATCGCCAGTAGACAACATGTCCAGCGCAGCCTTCAGTGAGGCTACTTTTTCAATTGGCAAGGTTGAAGCAAACAAGTCGACAGCCGAGCGATATCTTTGATCTGCCAGCACTTCGGCAACGGTTATGACACGAACCGGTGCCTGAGCGAGAACGGATGAAGAGATTATCGTGCGCCAGACC
>JBAUGO010000341.1:0-3424 GCA_049679775.1 Anderseniella sp. | reverse complement strand
AATCCGTATCAGGGCCATCTGCCGCTATAAATTGCTGGTAAAGTTCGAGCGCGCGCATACCCATCGGAGTGTTAGCACCTGACGATTTTGCAGCATCTGCAGCAAGGCTCAAATCCTTGATCATCATGGCAGCGGCAAAGCCTGGCTTGTAGTTATTGTTGGCAGGAGATGTCGGCACAGGTCCAGGTGCTGGGCAATATGTTGTCATCGACCAGCACTGGCCTGATGCAGTTGACGAGATATCAAAGAACTGCTGCGCACTGAGGCCCAGCTTCTCTGCCATGTTGAATGCCTCACACGTACCGATCATGGAAATCGCCAGCAACATGTTGTTGCACACCTTGGCAGCCTGACCGTTACCGGCGCCTCCTGCGTGGACGATATTTTTGCCCATGACATCGAGATATGGCTTTGCCGCAGCGAATGCCTGATCGCTTCCACCACACATGAAGGTCAAAGTGCCAGCAGCAGCACCTGTTGTTCCGCCGGACACAGGCGCGTCAATCATGTGATGTCCAGCGGCCGTGGCGGTGGCGATCACATCTCTCGCCGTGTCAACGTCAATGGTGGAGCTGTCAACCAGCAAGGTTCCCGGCTTGCACAAGCTGATCAATCCGGCATCACCCGTATAGACTTCACGCACATGCTTGCCGGCAGGCAACATGGTAACGATGGCATCAGCGTCCTTGCAGACATCGGCAATACTATGAGCCGATACACCGCCTGCATCGGTAAATCGCATCATGCTATCGGCTGACAAATCATAGCCACAGACACCATGACCTGCCTTGATCAGATTGACCGCCATCGGTCCACCCATATTGCCAAGCCCAATAAAACCAACCTTTGCCACGATTGCTCTTCCTTCCAATGTCAAATAGAGAATTTTGAAAATGCACAATGACCAGTCGGTCGCACAAAAACAAGCGGGCACCTGCCCCGAAGGTCAAGCACCCACTGTTTCGCCTCCCAGCAAACAGGGTGGCGTATTCAAAAGTTCATGAGTATCAGCGCACCAGTGACAATCCGGCTGTGACCAACTGACGTGTGCGCGAACCGCAACCGCCGGTTTGATTGGCCATTGCGATGGCTTGTGCCTTGGCGCGTGCAACGTCTGATCGAGAATGTGAAGTCAATGCAGCATTATGCTTTGACACAATCGCCTTCCAGAAATTCATGGCTTGAGAGTGATTAAGATGTCCGCAGCGGCGTTCCACATAATAGGCGGCTGTTGCACGTGCATATTGTGACAGATCCTGCTTGACCGCGGTTGTCTTGACAGGCTCCGGCTTTTTCTCAACCTTCTTGGCAGGCTTTGGCTGTTCAGTTTCAACTGACAAAGGCTCGATCACGCGAGCGGCCTGGTCAACTTCAACCACTGATGGGCGAATTGACAGTTGCTGTTCATCATAAGCAGGATCGGTATTTACATCCAGATGAGCTGCCTGCTGAAAGTCTTCCTGACCAGCCTGCTGCATGGCTACACGGGCAGCTTCAAGTGCTGCAGTTGCGAGCTCTTCAGTCTGGTAGCCGCAACTCATCGCCTTTCCGCTTTCCTGGCCACGTTTCATAAGCCTCAAAACGGCTTCACTGCCTATTTGGCCTGCGACGACAACTTCAGCCGCATTTACGTAACTGGATAATTCGTCCAGTTGAGCAAGGCTGAGATGGCCGCATTTTTCTGCTGCGGAGTGTGCGCGAGCCAGATGGGCTGCTGCGTCTTGTGAATTCAGAATCTCGGCTGCGGTAACCGGTTTGATCGCAAGCGAATATAACGGCAATACCGCAAATGATAGCGAAATCAACAATCTGAACGAATTACGCATGTTTACTCTCCACTCACATACAAACTGATGAGCAGAAGCTACTCTTGGCAGGTTAATGTAATTCTTAACCGGGCGAACATGTTGAAGAGAAGGTTAATGAATTACTTAAAAATTTATCGCTTCAAACGGCCAGTTCGTCTTGCAACGGCTCGAAATAAAGATCGATTTCAGCCGGGTTGACATCACGCAGCGTTGGCGGATTCCATAATGGCGCGTTGTCCTTGTCGATAACGACAGCGCGGGTGCCTTCAAAGAAGTCATGGCCTGTAAATATCCGATTGACGATACGCCATTCAAGTTTCATGCATCCGTTGAAGTTCAAGGTCAGTCCGTCACGCAACTGGCGATGACAGATATTCAGGCTGGTGGGTGACTTTTGCGCCATGATGAATGCCTGCTTTTGTGCCCATTCCGAGGGATCAGCGGTCAGACTTGCCAACACATCCTGGGCAGTTGATTGCAGGAAGTGCCGGTCGATGGCCCCTCTGTGGCGCGGAAAGGTTTCGCCATCATGATGAACTGCATAGTGAGCTATCGCTTCATCAACATCAGCGAATGTCTTCAAGGCTTGTTTGAGGGCGGGCAGGTTTTCCTTGGGCACAAAATGCGTTGCAACGCCTGCGTAGAGAGCATCACCAGCGCGCAAACGTGCACCGGTCAACCCCATGAACATGCCCGTTTCACCGGGACAGCGTGGCAAAAAGTAAGTGCCTCCCACATCCGGAAACAGGCCAATTCCTGTCTCAGGCATGGCGAACAGTGTGGCTTCGGTGACAATGCGATGTGAGCCATGTACAGACACGCCAACACCACCGCCCATGACGATACCGTCGAGCAAGGCAATATAAGGTTTCGGATAGTGTTTGATATAGCTGTTGAGCAGGTACTCTTCGCGATAGAAATCCAGAAACTGCGGGTCCATGGCAAGGCCCCAATCATATAATTGACGAATATCGCCACCTGCACAAAACGCCTTGTCACCTGCCCCTTCAATGACAATGCGCTCGACCCGATCATCGTGCTCCCAGGCGCGAAGCATGCAATCGAGTTCACGCACCATCCCCACTGTCAGGGCATTGAGCGCGCGTTCGCGATTGAGCGTCACGACCCCTGCCTTGCCTTCAATGGCGAATAGGATTTCAGCGTCAGCCTTCATGGGTTACTGTCGCAGCATGTCGCGGGAAATGATGAGGCGCATGATCTCGTTGGTGCCTTCAAGTATCTGGTGAACGCGTAAATCACGCAAGTAACGCTCAATGGGATAATCCTGCAAATAGCCATAACCACCAAACATCTGCAAAGCATCATTCACCACCTGAAAACCGGTGTCAGTTGCCTTGCGCTTTGCCATAGCTGCAAACCGTGTGGCAAGCGGATCCTTGTTGTTGACCTTCTGTGCTGCGGCATAAAGCAGGATTCGGGCAGATTCGAGTTCAGTCTGCATATCAGCCAGCCTGAACTGCAATGCCTGGAATTCAGATATTGGCTTGCCAAACGCTTTCCTGTTTTTCATGTAGTCCACGGCCATATCCAGACACGCCTGCGCACCTCCAATGGAACACGCAGCAATGTTCAACCTGCCACCATCCAGACCTGAC
>JBAUGO010000340.1:0-2190 GCA_049679775.1 Anderseniella sp. | reverse complement strand
GCTTGACGTTTTTGCGTTCATGGCCATGCCGCTTTTCATTTTGACTGCGGAGATCATGAGCCGCGCAGGGGTCACGCGCAGCCTGATAGATTTTGCGATGGCCATGGTCGGCCGGTTTCAAGGTGGGTTGGGCCACGTCAATATTCTCACAAGTGTCTTTTTTGCCGGCATATCCGGATCAGCCATTGCAGACAGCGCCGCTCTTTCAAGAACGTTTGTGCCGGAGATGAAAGCGCGCGGTTACGATCCCTATTACGCCGGAGCCATTACAGCCGCCTCGTCCATGATCGGGCCGATCATTCCGCCGTCCATCATCATGATCATCTACGGCGGCCTAACGGGGGCATCGGTTGCTGCACTATTCGTGGCGGGTGTTGTTCCAGGGCTGCTGCTGGCAATCGCATTGATGGTGGTGAACGCGATCATTGCGAAAGCAAAAAACCACCCCGGTGGCGCTTCCGATGATCTGCCACGATTTTTGCCAAGTCTCATAAACGCAGGGCCGGCACTGTGTCTGCCAGTGGTGATTTTGGGCTCGCTCGTGCTGGGACTGGCAACACCAACTGAGGGCTCGGCCATTGCCGTTCTTTTTGCGTTGCTGGCAGGACAATTCTACAACGGCCTGAGCCGGAAAATGCTGATGGATGCCCTTGAGGCAACTGCCCGCATGACAGGTACCATTTTCATCATTCTGGCTGCCATTTCCGTCTTGGGTTATCTCGCCGGGCAACTGGGGTGGTCCCAGGCGCTGGCCAATTGGGTTGAATCCTTTGGACTGACTGGCACGCGTTACCTGTTCTTCCTTGTCGTCATCTTTCTGATTGCGGGCATGTTCATGGACACCCCCGTTGCGCTGACACTTCTCATCCCACTTTTCGCCCCGCAGGCACTCGACCAAGGGATCAGCCCGATCCAACTGGGTATCGTTCTTTGCTTCAACCTATGCGTGGGGTTGATAACCCCACCTTTGGGGAAATGTCTCGTTGTCGTGGCGGCGCTTACATCTCTCAACTACTGGCGTCTGGCTTATGCCGTTTTGCCATTCATCATCGTTCAAGTGCTGTTGTTGCTGGCTTTGGTCTACTGGCCCGAGATCAGCCTGACATTGCCGCGCCTGTTCGGATTTTCAGTCAACTAAACCAAACCATGGAGGAATATCATGAAACTCAAATCACTCGCACTGGCAGCCCTGCTGGCGTTCACAACTTCCGCGTCTGCAGAAGTTAAGATTGCGCTGGACGGTAAGCCGGACCTCAAACAATCTGGCTCCTATGTCTGGGCCTACACATTTGGCAATGCACTGAAAGCCGCCGGCATGGAAGTGCGGGAGATGCCTCGCGGTTCCGTGGGCAACGAGTCAGAAAAATTCGACCAGGTGTCGACCGGTCTTCTGGAAGTCTCGCTTTCGGATGTTCGCGCTATCGCGCAAGTCGATCCGTTTATCTACGGCGTCCGTTTGCCCTACATTTTCGATGATGCAGCACACATGGACCGCAGCATCGAGGCAGGGAAAGTGTTCGACAGGGTGAACGCCAATCTTGCCAAGCAGGACGCTTTGGCCGTTGCCCTGGTGCCGATTGGACCATCGTCGGGAATCATCACAACGAAAGCAGCGGTTCGTAAGCCTGCTGATATGGCAAATTTGCGAATGCGTGCTTTGGATGATGCCCAGATCGCCATGTACAAAGCATGGGGATCTTCTGGCACGATTGTACCTTGGGGCGAAGTTCCAGCCGGTCTACAAACCGGCGTGATCGATGGCTACCTCAACTCTCCGTTTGTGCCTGTCTTGTTTGGACAAACTGACTTTGTGCGTAACTTCTCTGATGCTGGAGTGATCATTCCAATGCGTGCGGTCATCATCTCCAAAGCTTGGTATGATGGTCTGTCCGACGCTGAACGCAAATCAGTGGATGCAGCGGTCAAGGCTGCGGACGCTGCAAACCGCGAATGGTTGAGCGAAGCGTCTGTCTCTGGACTGAAAGCGCTTGAGGAAAAAGGCGTCACGGTACAACGGCTGACCAAAGAAGAGCGCGCCGCCTTCCGCGAGGCCTCCAAACCGGTCTACGATTCTGGATTGATGCCATCAGAAGACGTCAAGGCGTGGACCGATCTCTCTGACGGCAACCGCTGATAATGAAGAGGCGGGCCAGTGTGTGGTCCGCCTCCTCAATTCCATGAGGATTGCAC
>JBAUGO010000339.1:0-12806 GCA_049679775.1 Anderseniella sp. | reverse complement strand
AGGCGGCCGTGGATGCAGGTGTGGTCATGCGCGGGGGCGGTCACGCCATGGCAGCCGGCCTCACTGTTGATCAAAAACAATTGGGTGAATTGCGTGCCTTCCTTGAGACCGTCTTGGCTGATCAGGTTGCCAAAAGTGAAGCTGCTGATGAGCTGGCAATTGATGCTGCGATCATGGCGTCTGCGGTCACGCCAGCCAACATAGAGGATCTGGAGCGTGCAGGCCCATATGGCCAGGGCAATCCAGCCCCGAGGTTTGTCCTGCCTGCACACAAGGTGGTTTATGCTGACAGGGCAGGGGCAGATCATGTTCGCTGTACACTGGTTCAGGGAGATGGTACCCGCGTCAAGGCAATCGCCTTCCGTGCCATGGGAACCGATCTGGGTGAAGTGCTGCTTTCTGAGCGCCAAATGCCCCTGCATATCGCGGGCAGATTGTCGATTAACGACTGGGGTGGCAAGCGTGAAGGTCAAATATTCATTGATGACGTTGCTGAAGTGCCCCACGTCAAATAGTCTAACAGTTTCCTTCTGGTTTTTTTCGTTTAGGTGCTTGCAGTTGGCCACAAAGCCGACTATACGAACCTCCGGTGGTGCGCGCCCTTCGTCTATCGGTTAGGACACTAGCCTTTCACGCTGGAGAGAGGGGTTCGATTCCCCTAGGGCGTACCACCTCCTTTTCCCCTCTCATGAACCAATATTAGCAAATGGTTGGATTACCACTTGCCGATATTGCCCATCGACTTCCAGGGTTCCTGAACGGGCAGGCTTGTGCCTTTTTGCAACAATTCGATAGAGATATTGTCTGGTGTACGGATAAACGCCATGCGGCCATCACGTGGCGGGCGATTAATGGTCACGCCCTTGTCCATCAGCATCTGGCAATAACCATAGATGTCATCAACCTCATAGGCGAGATGGCCAAAATTACGGCCTTCTCCATATTCTTCAGGGTCCCAGTTGTAGGTCAGCTCTACCGGGCAATCCGGTGATTCATCAGGCGCCACAAATACAAGAGTAAATCGGCCCTGTTCGCTTTCGTACCGACGGGTCTCCTTGAACCCCATAATATCAGTAAAAAACCGGATAGACTGATCAAGGTCTGTAACGCGTATCATGGTATGGAGATATTTCATGTTAACCTTCTCTATATGCTTGAGCATGGGTGAATGATGAATAATTTGAATGCCAATAAAGCGTCATTAGCAAGGCTTGTGGCAACAGCAAACCGCATTGTGATATTTTCCGGTGCTGGTATCTCCACTGAATGTGGAATACCGGATTTTCGTTCCCCCGGTGGTGTGTGGGAGCGTTTCAGGCCGCTCGACTTCAAAACATTTCTGTCATCGCCGCAAGCGCGTCGCGAAGGCTTGAGCAGGTTTCTCAATATCCGCAAGGAAGTCGGGCCTGTGAAACCGGGTAGAGGACACAAAGCAGCCGCTGTCTGGCACCGGGAGGGCAAACTGTCAGGTGTAATTACGCAAAACATCGACGGCTTGCATCAAGCCGCAGGTGTGCCGGTGTCCAAGGTTGTTGAGTTGCACGGCAACGGCACCTATGCCCATTGTCTTGACTGTGGTGAACGCCATGAACTGGACTGGATTGCAGAGCAACTTGACGCTCATCCCGGCGCGCCCGGCTGTGTTGAGTGTGGCGGCATTGTCAAAACGGCGACTATCTCATTCGGCCAACCCATGCCGCAAGATGCCATGCGCCGTGCCGAGGTCATGACACGGGAGTGCGATCTGTTTCTGGCAGTGGGGTCCTCATTGGTTGTGCAACCAGCGGCGAGTTTCCCCGTCTTTGCCGTGCAACTCAAAATACCGATGGTAATTATCAATCGCGACCCTACGCCCGCAGATGACCTGGCAGATATGGTGATCAACGATGATATTGGCAGTGTGCTGGAGGTGTTTTTGTAAGCATTCGAGTAAAGGCAGCTGAAAGCAGCTCAACTCGGCGAAAATCTCAAAGACAGACACGACATGCCACCATCAAGTTTTGCAGCTTCCGTGTTGCCTATTTCGCAAACCTCATATTTGGCATCACGCAGTCTATCGGCGGTTTTCGGAAAGCCCGCAGGCATGATAACCAGTTGGTTGTAGCGAATAGCGTTGGCGCAAGCTTCTTCACCATCGGCTGTGTGGATGATCCGGTAGCCTTCGAAACAACCCGATGCCGCAAGGCGTTTTGTGGACAATATGGTTTCTTCATCCAGTAACGAGCAGTCGGTCTTGAAATGCAAAACATCAGGAGGGGTCTCTACCTCGCGCACAGAATAACCCCAGGCGCTTGCCAGTTTGCGCAGTTCTGCCACGCCCTCAGCGTTAGTGCGCGCGGATTTTCCGACAAGTATTTCGATTTCCGTGGTCAAAATATCCCCGCCTTCAATGAAACCCGGTCCATTGATGGACGCAACCTCAGAATACAGGTTCTTCAGGACAGGTAGAATTTCTGCGGCCTCACCAAGTCGCGATGGTGCACCAGGACGCATAATAATGGCGCCTTCGCGCAAACAAAGCGCAGCATCCTCAATGAAAACAGAATCAGGAAACGCTTCAAGCGCGTCCAGCTCCACGACAGTGACCCCCGTTGTTTTCAAGGCGGCGACATAGTCGTTGTGGTGTTGACGAAATACTGCAAGGTTCGGGCTGCCTGTATCCACAGCGCGTAGACCATCGATGGCACTGGCCGCTGGTTTGCGGGTTATGGCATGGCTGAATGTATATGATCGCGCGCTCATTCCTTAATCCTTTGTCAGTGCTTGAATCTGGCCTGCGAAATCGACTACGGCTTTTTTGCCATTCGCAGATAAATCATAAATACCTCGTTCAACGCGATCAAACCAGCCATAGTGGTTGTCAGCCATTATATTGCGTGCCCGCGTCACTCCACTGAGCGTTGCTATTGTGGATGGTCTGGTAGGGCCAGCCTGGTCAAGCAGCAAAAGACAACGCAGCGCATCTTGACGATAAGAAGTCATGACTGTTTTGCGTGTTGATCCTCCGGTATTGGGATCACCAACGCGATTTTGAAATTCCTTCAGCAATCGCTGCTGACGCGGTTTGGATTTGCGGGGTTTGTATGGTGCCGGGTCAAGATGTATCTCAGCAAAACCATCCCTCATTCGTATCGTGACCAGGCCAAGGCCAAGTCGACGGCACAAGCCCTTGTTGTTACTCAATGCTTTCAGGAACGGTTTTCCCACGCCGCGTGGAACAGCTATGTAAACCTGGTCGCTAAGGGCCTGGCGGGCAATTGCCTGATGAAACAAGCTCAGCGTAAACCCGGTTTTGAGCTCTACGATAACGGGAGCTTCATCATCTCGATAGGCAACAATATCAGCCGCACCAACTTCGGCCTTGACCTCATACCCTTGCTGCTCAAGCAAGCGTTTCACAGGTTCATACAGATCGGTCTCTAGAGGCTTTTTTCTCATATGTACTGGGATATCGCCGCCTGTGTGCTTCGGCAAGACAAAGCCCCTGCCAGTTCGTTGATTTTGACGCTATTTGTAACTTTGCGCGCCGAATGTGGCTTGGCTTATTCCTGACTGATTCTATTCAGCGGGCCACGGAAGCCTTGCAAATCAACCTGACCTTAAGCCTGATTGGTCGATTTTTTCCACCTGTTGCAAATCCGTGTGGATAACCTTGTCGGGGTCATATGCCTGTTCAAAAGCTGCCAAGTTTCAAATAGTTAACGAAAAATTACTGGAGTTTGAGTTTGCCTTGGGGCAGTTCACGACTGCGAAAATCCTTAAATATCCTCAGTTTTCCAAGGATCATGACTGTACAAATCACCTTGCTTTGCTCATCCTGATTCAATGAAGGGATGTTATCCCGGTGTTCGTATTTCAGTGAGGAGAGGTTGATATGGCTGGTGGTGGCGAGCCATTTGACGATGGGGCAAAAATCGAAGGTAAAGTTTCGGCACAGACCGACCAGACGCGTCAGATTTCATTTGCAGAGCTTGAATCCAATGTCGAGATATTCGAGATATCCGGCTTTGTTAAGTGGTTTGATGTTGCTCGCGGTTACGGCTTCATCATTCCCGATAGCGGTATTCCCGATGTCCTGCTGCATTTGAGTTGTCTCAAGCGCGATGGTTTTGATGCTCCTCTCGAGGGCACGCGCGTCGTTTGCGAGGCGGTTCAGCGCCAGAAGGGCATCCAGTGCCTGCGGGTTGTTTCCGTAGATAATTCAACCGCTATTCATCCCGTTGAGCGTACTGCCCGCACTCACCAGCAGGTCGAGGCGAGCCATGATTGGGTCCGCGTCAAAGTGAAATGGTTCAATCGTATCCGTGGTTTCGGATTTGCCAGTGAAGGTGAAGGCAAGCCAGATATTTTCATACACATGGAAGTGCTTCGCAAAACGGCGATTGCCGAGCTTGAGCCGGACCAGTGGGTGTATGTTCGTTTTGGCGATGGCGCCAAGGGAAAGATGGCTGCCGAAGTGCGCCTTTCCCTTGATAATAACACACATCCGGTAACAAATTGATCGCCGGTCTGACAAGGGCCTGCAATCTGGCCATGCGCGCAATTGTTTTGGCGCTAAGTTGCTTGGCGCTCATTGCGGCTTTTACCGTTATTGTGCGGGCGTCAGATGATATCGTTCGTTTGCCGGTTGAAGAGGTCATCGTCACCACAGAAACCGGTGACATAACGTTTTCAACCGAGCTTGCTACAGATGAAGCCAGTCGCTCCAGGGGGTTGATGTTTCGCCGTGAGCTGGCTGAAAAAGATGCCATGCTGTTTTACTGGCAGACACCGCAAGTGGCCTCAATGTGGATGCGCAACACATACATTCCGCTGGATATGTTATTTGTGCAAGCAGATGGAACAATACTACACATAGCCACAGACACCGTACCTCACTCGCTGGAGGTGGTCAGTGCGGACAGGCTGGTGTCTGCCGTGATGGAGATAAATGCAGGTCTGACCAAACGGTTTAACATCAAACCAGGCAGTCGGCTGATCCATCGATTTTTTAATCGCTCATAAGCGTGTTGGGGCTTGCACTTTGTGGGCATTTTCCTGTAACCACTCTCGCACCAGTGAGAACGGCAAGCCGTTGTCGATATTCGGAGCGTAGCGCAGCCTGGTAGCGCATCTGGTTTGGGACCAGAGGGTCGGGAGTTCGAATCTCTCCGCTCCGACCATCGTCTTCGCTGGCGAGCAGTTCGCGAAGTGTCTGATAATTGGAACCTGATCATGTCGGCACGGATATACCAGCCATCACGCAATGCAATGCAGTCCGGCAAAGCCAAGACCAAAAACTGGGTACTTGAGTTTGATGCTGAAACCCCGCGTGAAGTCGATCCTCTGATGGGCTGGACATCGTCAGGTGACATGAAGCAGCAATTGAAGCTGAGCTTTGCAACCCGCGACGAGGCTGAAAGCTACGCCCGGCGCAAAGGTATAGACTTTCAGGTCATCGAACCTAAAAAACCATCAGCCAAATCCAAATCCTATTCAGACAATTTCCGCTATGGCCGTAGCGATAACTGGACGCATTAGTCCTTGTAGCCAGGCGTAACTTGCGGCAAACAGAATGTTGCAAACGCTGAACAACGGTCCCGTAGCTCAGCTGGATAGAGCACCGGCCTTCTAAGCCGATGGTCGCAGGTTCGAATCCTGCCGGGATCACCAGTTCTTGCTTTTTATATTTACCCCCATTACCTGCGCCTGCGCGTCGCTGCATATTAATGCCTAATTTCTGTTCAGCGTGCCTAATCTATAGACTTGGCAAGAAACTTGTTTTCGGACTAGGTTCTGGTTTGACAGATTTGTGAAGGCGCTCGCATTTCAGCTATCTGTCAGGTGAGGGAGATGGCGTTTGCTTGAAAAATTGCATCAGGTGCCTGCAGTATCAGCCACAGGAGTAACCAAGATATTTGGTTCCGGGTCGAACAAGGTTGTGGCCCTTGACGATGTCTCGGTTGAAATCAAGCGCAATGAGTTTTTCACGCTGCTCGGTCCATCCGGTTGTGGCAAGACAACCTTGTTGAGATTGATCGCAGGCTTTGAACATCCAACAAATGGCCACATTAAACTTGAAGGCGAGGACATCTCATTCCTGCCGCCTTACAAGCGACCGGTGAATACGGTCTTTCAGTCTTATGCGCTTTTCCCGCATATGACAGTTGCCGAGAACATTGGTTTTGGCCTGAAAATGCAGGGCAAGCCGCAAGCCGAAATTGACGCTGAAGTTGAGGCCATGCTGAAGCTGGTCAAAATGGAATCCATGCGCGACCGTTCCACAGCTGCAATTTCTGGTGGTCAACAACAACGTGTAGCCCTGGCGCGTGCCCTGGCGCCAAAGCCAAAGCTGCTTTTGCTGGATGAGCCGCTGTCAGCGCTGGACCTGAAGTTGCGCAAGGAAATGCAGATCGAGCTTAAGAGACTTCAAAATGAAACCGGCATTACGTTTGTTTTTGTCACTCATGATCAGGAAGAAGCCCTGACAATGTCTGACCGCATTGCGGTCATGAATGCTGGCCAGGTCCTGCAGGTTGGAACTCCACGCGAGATTTATGATCGCCCTTCGCACCGCTTCGTTGCCGATTTCATTGGCGAAACCAATTTCCTGAAAGCCAATCTCGTATCGACCAAAGGAAGCACGGCCACATTGAAGCTTGCCTCCGGTAAGTCACTTTCAGCAAGCTTGCCAGAAGGTCATTTTGACAAGGGAGAGGTTAGTGTTGTGGTGCGTCCTGAACATGCCAATCTGACCAAACCCCAATCCTCATCGCAATTGCGCGGCACTCTCGCCAATGTGGTCTATTTCGGTACTGACACCCACTATCACGTACACCTTGAGGAAGGGAATGAGTTCATAGTCAGACTGCAAAACACCCGCGATAAACAAGGGCAATTTTCGGTAGGCGACAAGGTTGGTGTTGCCATTGATGCAGGTGCTGCTCAGGTGCTGAGGGACTGATGGGAACCGCCATTGAACAAGCCAGAAAGACCGAAGTGCGCAACAAGTGGTTGTTGGCGTCACCAGCTCTCATCATCATCTTGTTGGCAGCGCTCGGGCCTCTACTCATCATGCTGGTCTATTCATTTCTGCAAAAGGGCTTGTATGGAGGCGTTATCTGGAATTTCTCCACACAAGGTTGGTTCGATGTCTTTTTCAAGAAGGACATTTTCAGTGATGAAGTTGGTTTTGCCGATGCGCATTTGTCGATCTTCTGGCGCTCCATCAAGCTGTCACTCTCAACCACGATATTGACGGTTTTGATCGGTTTTCCAACGGCTTACTATATTGCAACACGTGAAGAAAAATGGCGCCCCGTATTCCTGTTTCTGGTGACGATACCGTTCTGGACAAATCTTCTCATCCGTACATTCGCCATTCAGGAACTGATCAAGAATGAGGGTTTGATCAATGTGACCTTGACCAAAATGGGGATGATTTCTTCGCCTTTTCAGATCATGTTTACCGACACCGCAATCTTGTTGGGGATGGCATATGTCTACCTGCCACTGATGGTGCTGCCGCTTTATGCTTCCATGGAACGTCTTGATTTCCGTTTGGTTGAGGCAGGGTATGATTTGTACGCAACGCGCTGGCAGGTTTTACGTCGGATCATTTTGCCACTGGTTAAACCAGGTCTGATCGCAGGCTCCATATTGGTATTTGTACCGTCGCTTGGAGCTTACGTGACACCGCGTATTCTGGGAGGCGGTAAAAACCTGATGCTTGGCAATCTCATCGAGCTTCAATTCGGTCAGGGACGCAACTGGCCTTTGGGTGCTGCCTTGTCGATCACATTGCTGGTCGTGGTAATGGCGGCACTGCTGTTTTATGTACGCAATGCGTCGCGAGCAGGGGTCAAGTCACATGGCTGATGCCCAGCGAAAACCTTTTGCCATCAAGCAGCAGTCGGGCTTCGGATTTATAGCAGCATGCTGTTTCTTCATGCTCTATGCACCCATTATCGTCCTGGTGGCGTACTCGTTCAATGCGGGTAGTACGATAGCGATCTGGGAAGGTTTTTCCTGGCGTTGGTATGAAGCAGCCTGGCAGAATGAGCGTGTACAGGATGCAACAATCGTGTCGCTCAAGGTGGCGGTATCAGCAGCACTGATTGCCACTTCGGTGGCAACTCTGGCGGCACTTGCCACAACCCGTACCGAACCTTACAAGGGGATGACAGCGATCTATGCAGCCATAAACCAACCCTTGATGGTCCCGGAAATTGTCACTGCAGTTGCATTGCTTATCTTCTTTGCCATGATCAAGGTTTACACTGGCTATCAAGGGTTGGCATATCTGATCATTGCTCACTCGGCCTTTTGTATTCCGTTCGCCTATCTGCCCATACGCGCGCGTCTCGAGAACATGGACCTGTCGCTTGAACGCGCTGCTGCGGATCTCTATGCGAGCCCGTTTCAAACCTTCAGACATGTCACCTTGCCATTGATGCTGCCCGGTATAATGGCCGGCGCAATGCTTGCTTTTGTGATTTCGCTGGATGATGTTGTTATCACTGAATTTGTAAAATCAGGTGGACAGGATACACTGCCAACATACATGCTGGGTCAATTGAGACGCATTATCTCACCAGAGATCAACGCAATTTCTACTGCTCTACTGGCCATTTCAGTGGCCATTGTTACGGTGTTTTTTCTGCTCAGTCGAAAAGGCAACCAGTCTTCTTAAGTTTGACAAAACCAACCAAAAAGGGAGTGCTAAAAATATGAAATACAAACTCACAGCAACCATAGCATCAGCTGCCATGGCAATCTGCTTTACCGCATCTGCGGGTCTTTCTGCAGAAACGGAACTCAACATCTTCAATTGGGGAAATTACACCAACCCCAAGCTTGTCGAGAAGTTTGAAAAAGAATTCAACGTCAAGGTTACAGTCACTGACTATGACTCCAATGACACTGCGCTGGCCAAGATTCGTGCCGGTGGTCATGGCTATGATATTGTGGTGCCGTCAGCCAGCTTTATTCCAATCTGGATTGGTGAAGGCCTGTTGATGGAAACCAACCCTGGCCAGATGCCAAATGCCAAAAACCTGTCTGCCCAGTGGAAAGATCCAGAATTTGATCCAGGTCGCAAGTACACCTCGCCATGGCAGTGGGGAACAACAGGTGTTGCCGTTAATGTTGATGCTTACTCTGGAGATGTGAACACATCTGCAATCTTCTTGGACCCGCCAAAGGAGCTTGAAGGCAAGGTCAATGTGGTACCAGAAATGGCCGATATCATGAACCTGGCAATTGCGTATGTGGGTGGTGAGCATTGTACTGCCGACAAGGAAGTGCTGAAGAAGGTGCGCGACCTACTTGTTGCTGCAAAGCCAAAGTGGCTGGCCATGGACTATGGCACCACTGAAAAGCTCTCATCGGGTGATTGGGTCGCAAGCGTGAACTGGAACGGCTCGACCTTCCGTGCCCGCCTGGCCAATCCAAAAGTCAAATATGGTTATCCGAAAGAAGGTTTTCCGGTCTGGGCAGACCAGGTTGTTGTCCTGAAAGATGCCAAGAACCCTGAAACCGCCAAGGCATTCCAGAACTTCATTATGGATCCGCAAAATGCCGCGCTTATTTCCGAATTTGCCCGTTATGCCAACTCCATTGAGGGATCGGCCGAATTCATGCCTGCTGATATGAAGGACGCACCTGAGTTGAATGTGCCGGCAGAGCTTGTCTCGAAGGGCTTCGTCTCCAAGACGTGTTCGCCAGAAGCTACCGAGCTCTACACGGCAATCTGGACTGAGCTGACAAAATAAGCTTGGTTGACAATTAGCCCATCATCACGAGGCAGGTTTCAGTATCGAAGCCTGCCTCAACTGTAATTATCACTTTTCCAGAAACTCTTCACACCTTGGGGCAGGGCTGTTGCCCCACGGCATGATCGGTACTGTGGATGTTGAGTTTTGCGGTGAGCCTTCGATTATCTTGTCACTGTACACAAGATAGACGAGCGTATTTCGCTTTTGATCGCAGCCGCGCACAATCTGCATCTTCTTGAAAAACAGCGAACGTCGCTGGCGGTACATCAGGTCGCCCTGCTCGAATTTAGCCTTGATGGTGACCGGACCCACTTGTCGGCAGGCAAGTGAAACTTCAGAGCGTTCTTCGGCAAATCCAGCCCAACCTTTCCACCCCCCGATCTGGGGTATGGTGAAATGACATGCGACACCTTCCACCAGTGGATCGTCCAGAGCAAACACGGACAGATTGGCATCCGGCGACAAAAGGCGAAATACCGTGTCCTTTTTGAAAATAAGTTCAGGGTCATCTTCGGCAGCGTTGGCAGGAACAGAGGTGCCCATCGCCAATGCAAGCAAAAATGCACAGGTACCAGAGATTGAAGTTATTGAGCTTAAGGTCATTTGGGTTCCTTGGTTTTGGGCAATGCCGTTCAAGCCATAACTGGGCACCGCTAGAGAAATTACAAGTACCTTTGGCTTGTCTCTTTTTCTGTCTTTCAGCCGACAGTGAATTGATATTTTTTCAATTTCAGCTCGAATCCACACATTTCTTCTTGAATTGCTTGACGATGAGCTAAATTTGTTGAGGATAAGAGAAGCTCATGTCAGTAGATATGGGCACAGGGAGTAAAAATGGAAATACCTATGGACGGTGGCAATTGCTGATCTGCAAAAGTTGACCATAAAGAAAGCGAATGCCTTCTCTTTAATGTTCGCTCAGTTCATATGCCGTATCCAAATTTCAAATGATCAAAAGGAAATTAAAATGAAACGTACGTTGCTTTCGCTCGCTCTGGGAACAGCTGTATCGCTGTCCGCAATTTCTGTCGCTTCAGCTGGCACGCTGGACGATGTCAAGTCCAAGGGCCATGTTCAGTGTGGCGTGAGCCAGGGTCTGATCGGCTTCTCCAACCCGGATGACAAGAACAACTGGACCGGTCTTGACGTAGACTTCTGCCGCGCCGTTGCTGCCGCTGTTTTTGGTGATGGCGAAAAGGTAAAGTTCACCCCGCTGTCTGCCAAAGAGCGTTTCACAGCTTTGCAGTCTGGTGAAATCGATGTTCTGTCACGTAACACCACATGGACCATGGGTCGCGACACATCACTTGGTCTCGTTTTCGCAGGCGTGACTTATTATGATGGTCAGGGCTTCCTGGTAAAGAAGGCTCTGGGCGTGGACTCAGCGCTCAAGCTTGATGGCGCCTCAGTGTGCACACAAACAGGCACGACAACCGAACTCAACCTCGCTGACTATTTCCGTGCCAACAACATGAAGTACGAAGTTGTTGCATTCGAAAAGTCTGACGAAGTTATTGCTGCTTACGACTCTGGCCGTTGTGACGTGTTCACCACTGACCAGTCTGGTCTGTATGCAGAGCGCTTGAAGTTGAAGAACCCGGACGAAAATGTGGTTCTGCCTGAAATCATTTCCAAGGAGCCACTTGGCCCGGTTGTTCGTCAGGGCGACGATGCCTGGTTCAACGTTGTTAAGTGGACATACTATGCATTGCTCAACGCTGAAGAACTCGGCGTAACACAGGCAAACGCAGCCGACATGATGGCCAACTCAACCAACCCTGAAATCCGCCGCCTGCTTGGCGCTGAAGGCGATTTCGGCAAGGGCATTGGTCTTGAAAACGACTGGGCTGCCAAGGCTATCAAGGCAACTGGTAACTATGGTGAAATCTTCGAACGTAATGTCGGTCCAAGCACCAACCTGAAGATTGAACGCGGTGTCAACGCTCTGTGGAACAAGGGTGGTCTTCAGTACGCACCACCAATCCGCTGAGGGTTGAATATTCAAGCTGCCCGGCATTTTGCAAAACAATTGCCGGGCAGTGATTTATCAATTTTGAACACATGTTTCACGACTGTCCTTACAGGCACGATTTCGACGTGAAGATCGAAACGGCAGGGAGTGGCCAACGAGTGTGAAGGCGATGACATGAGTGTTATGACTGGCTCCGACGGCCCCCCAAAAGTCGCATTTTTTAATGATCCGAAAGTTCGTTCCATTGGTGTGCAGGCTATACTGCTTGCTGTAGTGTTGTTTCTCGGCTGGCAGATTGTTCAGAACACCATTACCAACCTTGAGAAAGCAAACATTGCATCCGGCTTTGGTTTTCTAAATACAACGGCCGGGTTTGATATATCTCAGACCATGATCGAGTATTCAGAAAGCTCGACATACGGCGATGCTGTCCTGGTTGGATTGCTCAACACATTGATGGTTGCCTTTTTTGGTATTATCGCAGCAACGATCATTGGTTTTGCAGCTGGTGTCATGCGCCTGTCCAAAAACTGGCTGGTTGCAAAAGTTGCTGAAGTCTACATCGAAGTGATGCGGAATGTGCCGCTTCTGGTGCAAATGTTCATCTGGTACGTTGTGGTTCTGGGCGCGCTGCCTTCGCCGAAAACTGCCACGGAACTTGGCGTGCCTTATCCATCGCTTGGCCTGTTGATCATGGGACCAATCCTGATCGGTGGTTACTGGTTTTTGAAAAATCTATTTGTGAAAAGCCAGAATATCTTCGCCCGAATGGGTTTCACCCTGGCGTTCCTTGCAGCTATTGTTTGGGGCTGGGGTTGGGTCGGAAAGCTCGGATTGTCAGCCATCGAGTACGTGCCGATGGGTGTTTTCCTGTCGAACCGGGGCATTGTGGTGCCCAGGTTTATTTGGGGTGACGGTGCCTGGATTATTGCTGCTGCCTTTGTTCTGGCAATCATCGGTTCCATCGCACTCTACAGATGGTCCAAAGCCCGCCAGGAAGCAACGGGTGAGCAGTTTCCCGTGTTTCTCTCGACGCTGGCAGCCCTTATAGGACTTCCAGTTCTTGCCTACTTTATTGC
>JBAUGO010000338.1:0-1594 GCA_049679775.1 Anderseniella sp. | reverse complement strand
GTTTGGGCACCAAGCTTTTTGCGCGCATTGCTCAGGTAAAGGTTTACTGCCGATTCACTGATGGAGAGTTTCCCGGCGATCTTTGTTACACGAAGTCCTGCGCATAGCCAGAGAAGGCATTCTCGCTCGCGTCCACTCAGCAATCGCTCTTGACCAGATGAACCCAGGCCTATGGCAACCATCCGTTCAAATGCAAGAACGCTAGCCAAATGTACCTGGGAAGAATGCTCAGTTAGAAGCTTGGCGTACTGTTCGCTCGTATCTGTATTGGACAAGATCCATCCGCCAAATTGTTCCGGGCCACGTTGGCGAACCGGAATCCCGAGATTATTGGATGCGCCATTCTCATAGGCCAAATCCAGAAAATTTTGATGGATACGTGTCGCTCTCGGGAAACTAGTCAGGTCACTGGTGGTAATCTGCTTTGCTGAGAGAGTTTCACAACCAAACAACAAGAACGGATCAATCTGGCCCAAACCTTGGTCAGCGTATGCAGACCTGAATTCATTTGAAAAGTTGGATTTAATGGTAGGTGACTCAATCGTATCAGCAGGCATTCTTCCCAGGACCAGGGAACAACCTGAATAGCCAATGTCTGCGGCATATTTTTCCATATGCCGCCAGATCAGTTTTGAATCTGGTAGTGATGTCAGCCCCTCGACAAAGTCGTCAAACAGTGACGACATGGCCGCCTCCTGTAATTGAGCAATATGTGTATCATGACCTAACGTTAGCCAATAATCAATATAGCGATTTTGCCATATTGCAGATTTGTGCAGACTGAGTTGCGCTGTTTGAGGTTAGATCTTCGTCCGCCATTATTGGAGGAAACGCAGTTGCACTCTTTCTTGGTCCGATCATTTCGATCGCATTTTTCTGCCTATGCAGTCGTGGCAGTGTTGGCATGCGTCTTTGCATTTGCCTTGCCTCAACATGCACTCGCCATCAATTGTGCGGATTACGCTGGCGCCGCTGTCGCCGGGGCAAAGCAGAACAAGCAATATTACTGCGGATATTCGGGCAGCCGATGGTCCGAAAATTTCAAAGGCCATATGGCATGGTGCAATCATCCCGACACTAAAGCGGCGAGAGCTACCTATGAGCAGAACTTTCGTTTGTCCGCAATTCACAAGTGCAAAAAGGCTCGAGAGCTAGCTTGCTCACGGTATGCGGCTTCGGCGGTTGCGAAGGCAAGAGAGAATATCAAGCACAATTGCGGTTACACGAGCACAGCCTATGCAGATGATTTTGGTGGTCATTACAAATGGTGCTGGTCTGTGCCGCCACAACAGGCTGTCGCGGCCAATCAGGCAACCAATAATGGTATCTTCACATGCAAGCAAAAACAGTAAGATCCGGAAACCTTTCGCTGATAATTGCTTTTTTGTGCCTGATTACCTTCTGTACCGGACAAGCACATTCTCGTGCCAACAAAGAGTGCGGTCAGATGGAAAAGGGATTCGGCTGGAATGGCGGGGTTCCGATCTCTAGCGGCATTGGTTTGGGTGCCATAAACTTCCGTCAACAAGCACAACTGGCTCATGACAAAGCAAAAGTTGCAGCCTTGAACGATTGGAACCGGAAGGTTCGCAGC
>JBAUGO010000337.1:0-2475 GCA_049679775.1 Anderseniella sp. | reverse complement strand
TTGTCGGTGGCACCCTCGTGGATGGCATGACCCGACACGACACCAATCCGGCAAACAACCCGCAAGCACCACGAAAGTACCGGTAAACACAAGGCATTGGTGACCTTCCCGAGAGATGGGTCACACTTCATTCTGGAGACATAGGTTACACTTTTGGCCCTTTGCGGGAGGAACGCGAAGTGCCGTGGAAGGAGTGTAACTTGAAAGTCCGCTATGGGGTTCACTCTTTCATGCAACCCTGCTCACCCCAGCGCGGAAATAACCCGGTCTGTAGTCGTGACAAGCGCCACGTTCTGCATCGCATAGTCGATACTCGCCCGGTGCCAGTCGGCGTTCATGGTTGAGCAACCGTCTTCCGGTATCACCATGACATAGCCCTTGTCGGCGCCGGTGCGGGCCGTGTGCTCGATGGACATGTTGGTCCAGGCACCGGTTTCGATGATCATGTCGCGCCCTTCGGCCTTGAGAATGGTCTCCAGCGACGTTCCTTCCCACGCGCTCATCCGCATCTTCTCGACCACATGGTCGCCCGGTTGAGGCATCAGATCATCAACCGCTGCGCCGCCCCAGGTGCCGCGAACAAGCGCAGTCTCATCGAGCACACCTTCAAACAGCGGCGCATTGAGGGTCAGGCCTGGAGCCCCGGGATGCACAAGAAAATGAACGTGTATCACCGGTATGCCCAATTCGCGGCAACGAACCGCAAGCTTTGCGACATTCGCGATGGCGTTTTGTTCTCTACAGTGCTGCGGACTACCTGAGGCCGCAAACGCTCCGCCCTCCATCACCACGTCGTTCTGCATGTCCTGGATGATCAGGGCGCAGCGTGATGCGTCCAGCCTGAGGGCATCATCGCCATCGGGCAGGCGTGCCGCTGGAGACGATGACGGCCTGTTTCGTGCGCGCATGAAAGGTTCGTTGCGCGGTCCGATCTTGACCGGTACAGAATAGACGCTGGTCGAGGCAGCGACATACAATGTGCGCCAATCCTCACCCCCCCAGTGCAAGTTTGCCGGGAGTTCGGGAATGTCGACCTTGCCGATGAGTTTTCCAGCGGACGAATAGATCCATAGTCCTCCAGGGGCAGTTACCCAGACATTGCCCTCAGCATCGCATTTCATCCCATCCGGCACGCCGGGCTTCAGGCTGTCGCGGATACCGCTGGCGAATACCCGGCCATTCGACAACTTGCCACCAGTGACATCGAATACCCGAATGTTCGCTTGTTCGGTGTCATTGATGTAGAGCTTCGACTCATCGGGACAGAAACAAAGCCCGTTCGGCATGGTGAAGAGATAGCGGTCAACGACCAACTCCGGTTCGTGGCCAGGCGTATGTCCCGGGGGTAACCGGAAAACGCCCTGCCAACCCAGTTCGCGGGGCCGTTCAACACCGAACACGGGCATCCGCCCGTACCAGGGGTCAGTGAACCAGATCGAACCGTCGGACTTCACCACGATATCGTTCGGCGAGTTCAACTCCCGTTTCTCGAAATGGGAGGTGAGGACTTCGCGCCGACCGTCTGGTCTAAAACGCGTCACGCTTGACGTAGCATGTTCACAGACCAGGAGATTGAGGTCCGCGTCGTAGGTCATCCCATTGCCCTTGTGGGACGGGTTCATGACCTCGCGCACCCCCGCCCGATCGAGTCTGCGCCGCACATCGGCGGGCATGTCCGAGAACAGAAGATAATGTTCAACGGGGTGCCAGATTGGTCCTTCAGTGAAGGTGAAGCCCGACCCCGCCTGCCGGACGGGGGCGTACTCGTCGATTAGATTGCGAAAGGCGGAATCGAGAGCTTCGTGTGCCATAGCGTCATCCTCAAGCAGGGAACCAGTCGCGGCGCGGCACCGATTGGCTGACTGGACCCGGCACCGTCATATCGAGCCGCCCGACGACCTGGCCATGTTCGACCTTGGCAGGTTTGTCATGGATCGGCAGCAGGAATTTTGCGCCGGAATACATCAACTTGCGGATTGCTCCTTTCTCGCCCCGCTTGGAACCGCCATGGTTGCCGGTCACCTGGTATTCCTCCGGGCCGAAGGAGCGCATCGGGTTAATGATCTGGTCGTTGAAGTCATAGATCACGTCACCGCAGATTGTCGCGCGACCCTCCGCTGTATCGACATGGATATTCATCGAGCCTTCTGTGTGGGCCCCCGCTGCTTCAAGGAAGACACCCGGGATCAACTCCACCGGCCCCGAAATCTCCAGGTCTTCCAGCCGGAGCGCTCCTGGGTGGTGCAGGCGCTCGACCAGATGGATGATGTCAGGCTTGGGATATTGCGGATGCATCAGGCCAGAGACCGAATACTCCAGTTCACGGCGGTTTATGACAACGGTTGTGTTCATCGAGAAATGATCGTCCTTGCCCGCATGATCGATGTGAAGATGGGTGTGACAGACGTATCGAACGTCACCCGGCTTTACCCCGTGATTTGCAAGCTGTCGTTCAATCATGTTTTCGTGGAACTG
>JBAUGO010000336.1:0-3177 GCA_049679775.1 Anderseniella sp. | reverse complement strand
GACCAGAGACGCCTTCAACTGGGCTCGTGCCCTGTCAAGCTCCTCCTGGGTCACATCTTTTGTAGCTGTCAGCAAGATGTCACTGGCCACCTTGGTAAACTCTTTAGCCGTTTCTGGTGCGGTCCCTGCATAGATCTGAAGCAATCCCGTATCTGAAAATGCAGACATGTGTGCAAAGGTTGAATAGCACAATCCGCGTCGCTCACGCGCCTCCTGAAACAGTCTTGATGACATGCCGCCTCCTAGAATGCCTGCCAGTAAATGTGCTGCGTAAATATCCTTGTGCAAATATCCAGGTGCTGGAAATGCCATCACTTGATGGGTCTGATCAAGAGACCGTTTTTTCTTCGCAAATCCCCCACTATAGACAGGGATAGTCCGATCAGAAGCCGTACCGGTCGCAAGTGATGCAAACCGTTCAGATACAGCCTCCACAAGAACCTGGTGATTTATGTGCCCTGCAGCAGCTATGACTGTCCGCGGCACGATATAGTGGCGATCCCGATAGAGTGACAAATCTTCCCGGGTGAAAGATTTTACGCTTTCCTTGGTGCCGAGTATATCACGGCCCAGCGCATGGTCGGGCCATGCAAGCGACTGCACCATATCAAAAACCAGATCATCCGGGGTGTCCTGTGCTGCTGAAATTTCCTGAATAATCACGCCCTTTTCCAACGACAGATCATCTTCAGCAAATAGGGGGTCCAGAACAATGTCTGAAATTACATCCAGCGCCAACTGCCAGTCATCGCGCAGCACTCGGGCATAATAGGCAGTTGTCTCCATTGACGTCGAAGCGTTCATGTCTCCACCTGCCGCTTCAATTTCAGCGGCAATCTGATAGGAGGTTCGGGCATTCGTTCCCTTAAACGCCATATGCTCCAGCATGTGTGCAAGACCATTTTGATGGACCTGCTCATCACGTGAGCCAGCCCCGACCCAAACCCCCAGAGATACAGTCTCAACATGCGGCATGTGGTGAGTGACAACGCTCAAGCCATTGCCCAGAACGCTTGTTATCACACTCATGAGTGAGTACCTGCCTTGGTACGTTGCGCAATGTAGGTCTGCACTGCAGCCAGATCGTTGGCCAGTACGTCTAACCTTTCAGGACGATCCATGAGATCACCCAGGCGAGAAGGAAGCTCGGGGCGGATGCCACTGGCCTCTTCTACAGCATCGGGAAATTTGGCTGGGTGAGCGGTTGCCAGTGTCACCATTGGGATATCATCACGAGCAAGCTTTTGGGCAACGTGATAGCCGACGGCCGTATGAGTATCGAGCAATTCACCGGTTTGCGCCAGAGTGTTGCGAATGGTTTGTGCAGTTTGTCCTTCATCGCAGCGTCCAGATGCAAACCCGGAATTGATGTATGCCAGCATCTTTTCATTCAGTGTAAAACTGCCGGATTGCTTCAGTGCGGACATCAAGCTGTTGATATGATCACCATCCTTGCCACAAGCTTCAAACAAGAGCCGCTCAAAATTACTGGAGACCTGAATATCCATTGACGGGCTTTGGGTTGCCTTCACACCGGTTACTTCATATCGACCCGTTTTCAGGGTTCGATCCAGTATGTCGTTGATATTCGTTGCAACCACCAGATCTGACATTGGCAACCCCATATGACGGGCAACCTGACCTGCAAAAACATCACCAAAGTTTCCTGTTGGCACACTGAAACTCACCTTGCGATCAGGTGCACCCAACGCAAGGGCAGTTGTGAAATAATAGACTGTCTGGGCCATGATACGTGCCCAGTTAATTGAATTTACACCTGACAGCAAAACCTTGTCCCGAAATGCGTGATCGGCAAACATGGCCTTCACATGGGCCTGACAGTCATCAAAATTGCCTTGCAAGGCAATATTGTGAACGTTTGGTTTGTTCACGGTTGTCATCTGCCGACGCTGCACGTCAGAGACCAGACCATGGGGATGGAGGATGAATATATCCGTGCGCGTTGAGGCGGCAAATGCGTCGATAGCAGCGCCTCCAGTATCGCCCGAAGTTGCACCAACTATGGTTGCCCTGCGTCCGGTTTTTTCCAGGGCGTGATCCATGAGGCGTGCCAGCAATTGCATGGCAACGTCCTTGAAGGCGAGCGTTGGTCCGTGAAACAGTTCCATCAGCCAGTGATTGGTGTTGAGCTGTTTTATGGGCACGCGGCAAACATGAGCAAAGGTGCCGTACGCCTCATCGATCATGCGGCGCAGATCAGTGTCCGAAATCTCGCCACCGATAAAGGGCTGAATCACCGAAAACGCCACTTCCTCATATGACTTGCCGCGCAAAGCCCTCAACTCATCATCAGACAGCGATGGCCAGGTTTCAGGCACATACAATCCGCCATCGGCAGCAAGGCCTGCAAGCAGCACATCTGTAAAACCCAATACGGGAGCCTGACCTCTGGTTGATATGTATTTCATGGTTGGCCTTGTGCTTCCTCAAACTTTACCTGATCGCGTCGACGACGAATAAAAAGCCAGCTTATAACAGCAAGGGCAATCGCCAGACAGTACCAGGTCAGCGCATATTGGAGATGATTGTTTGGCAACTCAACTTTCAGATCTTCTGGATCCGGCCACTTGCCGGCACCAGGTTCACCTCCACGTTCCAGCTGTACGAACATTGCCGAAGTGATCGGATCGGGGCCTTGATACCCGTCCAGGAGATTTTGCGGCATTGATGCAGCAATTCCCATCAGGTCATACCAGTACCAGATATTTTTTGTGGTATCAGCATCGGGAGTGAACATATTGCGATCGCTGGCACGGTTGCGTGTCACCCCCATTATCGTTATCGAACCTTCTGGCTTACGGGTGTCGTCAATGATTGGCGCGATCAACATGCGCTGGTCAATGAAACCGCGGTCCACCATGACAACAAATCCTGAGCTATCGATAAATGGCGTAATCACCTGATAGCCTGGCCATTTACCTCTGGGACGATAAACATAGCGTGTCGCATCATGGCGGTATTCACCGTTCAATTGAACTTTCAAAAAGTCCACATCATAGCCATGCTCCATCCCGGCCTCGATATCATAGATCGTGACCGGGTTGCCGCTTAGAGATGCGGTGCGCTTCTCAATAAGGTCAAGCTTCCATTGCAGGCGCAAAACCTGCCAGGTGCCAAGTCCCAGCAGCACAGCGATGCCGATGGTTGCAGCCATGT
>JBAUGO010000335.1:0-3271 GCA_049679775.1 Anderseniella sp. | reverse complement strand
GCACCTCTCCAGCCTTTGGTCCTTCCAGGTCAACCTCGACGATCTCAAGTGGTTTACCCGCCTCAAAAGCAACAGCTGCGCGTGTTTTCATATGTAGTGCCTTCCCTCAATATATTGGTTCTTGATTGGCCTTAGTCTGACAATTCGAGGAAATGATAACAAGACCTTAATGTGCGCGGTATCTGCAAAGTTGTTGCACATTTGTTGCAGGTGTGCAGTATTTGCAGCGTTAGACAGTTTAACAGGGAGTATCTAATACATGTCAGACAAACTTGACAGATTCCTCAAGACACCAAAAGTGTCTCGTAGAGATTTCATTCAGTACGCAATTGCAACCGGTGTTACTGCAACAGTAGCCGGGTCGATGTTCGACAAGGCCAAGGCGGCAACCCCGACAAAGGGTGGCGATTTCGTTCAGGGCCTTACCGGTGGTGGCAGCAAGGACGTGCTTGACCCGGCACAAACCAACGACAGCTACATGATCAACGTTGGCAACCAGCTCAGAAACAACCTCACTGAAATGTCCCCAGAAGGTCAACTGCGCTCTGAACTGGCCGAAAGCTGGGAAAGTGCTGACGCCAAGACCTGGATTTTCAAGCTCCGCAAGGGCGTTGAATTCCACAATGGCAAAACACTTGATGCCAAGGATGTTGTGGCTTCATTCAACCATCACCGCGGCGATGAGTCCAAGTCAGGTGCCAAGGGACTGGTCAAACAGATCACGGATGTGAAGGCTGATGGCGACAATGTGGTCTTTGAACTCGAAGGCGGCAATGCTGACTGGCCGTTCATTGTGTCCGATTACCATTTGATGATTTGCCCTGGCAAAGATGATGGCAAAATGGATTGGGAAAGCGGCGTTGGCACAGGTGGCTACAGCCTAGAAAAATTCGAAGCCGGCATTTCAACCAAGGTCAAGCGCAACGCCAACTACTGGAAAGAAAACGCTGCGTTCTTCGAAACCATCGACAACCTGTTCATTGCTGATGCCAATGCCCGTACAACCGGTGTTCGCACAGGCTCATTGCACTCAATGTCGAACCTCGACCTGAAGACCGTTGCCTTGCTGGAAAAAGACCCCAACGTCGTGGTCAAGCCAGTTACCGGTAACAAGCACGCTGTTCTGCCAATGCACGTTGATGCAGCGCCATTCAGCGATGTTAATGTACGTCTTGCCCTGAAACACGCGATCAACCGCGAGGAAATGGTCAAGAAGATCCTCTTCGGCCAAGGCGAAGTCGGCAACGATTCTCCAATCGGACCTGCCAACATCTACCGCGCAACTGCCGAAGAAATGCCACAGCGTGCATACGATCCTGAAATGGCCAAGTCTTTCCTCAAGAAGGCCGGTATGGAAAACCTCACTGTTGACATTTCCATTGCCGATACAGCCTTTGAAGGTGGTGTTGACGCAGCTCAGCTTTTTGCTGAAAGCGCCAAGGCAGCAGGTATCACCCTCAACGTGGTCCGTGAAGCAGACGATGCTTACTGGGATGACGTATGGCTCAAGAAGCCATTCTGCGGTGGTTACTGGGGTGGTCGTCCAACAGAAGACTGGATGTTCTCACAGGTCTACTCAAAGGGTGCCGACTGGAACGAAACCAAGTGGGCAAACGAAGACTTCAACAAGCTGCTGGTTGAAGCCCGCGCAGAACTCGACGCTGCCAAGCGCCGCGAACTTTACGTCCAGATGCAGATCCTCTGCAACCAGGACGGTGGCGCCATCATCCCGATGTTCATGGCTTACACTCATGCCGTTTCCAAGAAAATCGGCACTGCTGAAAAGTGGGCCAACAACTGGGAACTCGACGGCCACAAGAACGGCGAGCGTTGGTGGATGGCCGGTTAATCCGCCACACCACTCACCACAAAAATCAGACCGCATCCCTCAAAGGGGGTGCGGTTTTTTTGTGCGCTCTGTCGCGCCGTGCCGCATGTCCTGCAATGTGATCAACAGCACACCGCAGTCAATCTATCCCCGATATCGTGTTGACTAATCAAGAACACCAATACGGGATGAGGACCATGACAGAGGAATACGACACCACAGACGCACCTGAACAACGCTCCATCGCCAAGCCACTCCTGACCATGGCCGTTGTGCTGACTATCGCCTGGTTTGCCATCGTTGCAATCACCATAATGACGCAGAAACCTTCGGCAGGACTGTCAGGTTATGGCATTGATGATATTCAGTCGGCAACACTGGTCGCTTCGCGCTGAAACAGTTGACTCAATCCACCAGAAATGGATCTTAAATATTTGTAAAATCAAATAAATTCCGGTCCAGCAGATGGCTCGGACTTGTCCTTCCAAGCGCCTTCAACATGGTGTCCTTGCGCCCTGGTTGACGCGCTTCCATCTCGTTCAGCATCGCTTTCATCTGGTTGCGTTTGAGGCCATCCTGCGAACCACACAGATCACAGGGAATAATCGGAAACTCCAGCGCTGATGAAAATTTTGCGATGTCGTCCTCCGCGCAATAGGCCATTGGCCTCAACAACATCAGATCCCCTTCATCATTGCGCAGTTTGGGCGGCATGGCAGCAAGCTTTGCGCCATACATCAGGTTCAGGAAAAACGTTTCCAATATGTCCTCGCGGTGATGGCCCAATACCACAGCGCTACACCCCTCCTCACGCGCAATGCGATAAAGATTCGCTCGGCGTAGTCTTGAACAAAGCGCGCAATAGGTTCCGCCCTCCGGCACCTTGTCCGTGACAATCGAATAGGTATCACGATATTCGATCCGATGGGCGATGCCATGGGCTGACAGGAAATCCGGCAGCACATGTTTTGGAAATCCCGGCTGACCCTGGTCCAGATTACACGCCAACAGATCAACCGGCAAAAGCCCTCACCACTTCAGATCTGACAGGATCGCCAGAAGCGCATAACTGTCCTTGCCACCGGAAAGGCAAACCAGCCAGCGCCCACCGGCTTGTAGCATGGTAAAATCATCCATCGCCTGGCGAACATTGCGAACCAGCCGCTTGCGTAGTTTCTTGAACGACACGCTATCGGGTGCACCCGCCAGCAGCGATGGTCCGTCAACAACGTCTTCCGTTTCAGCAATGTCTGTTGCAAGGCTCATGAGCCGAGCTTTAGCGTATCAGCCAGTCGACCTGCAACATCCTTACCTGATTGATAGGCACCGTGCGCCGTCGCTTGCGATCTCATTGAGAACGCCTCACCCGCAAAGACCACATTGCCAGTATCCGCCGCGATCATCTTATGACGGTTTTTCACCTGACCTGCCTTGGCATAACTG
>JBAUGO010000334.1:0-1725 GCA_049679775.1 Anderseniella sp. | reverse complement strand
GATACCCGGTGTGCGACCTGGTCCATCTGAAAATCTTACCGATGCCAAAAACCGGCTCAATCCATCATTGGCTTGCAAAACGGATACATCCGCCACGCCCTCAGGTGACAGACCGCCTATCGCCTTGTTCTGTAGCTGAAACCCGTAATAGGGGTCCGCACTGCCATCAGGAAATGTATGTCGCAACAACATCCCAGCAGCAGCCACTTCACCATTGTTGCGCAGGCTTATTCGTGCACCCCCTCCAAACCAGTGACAGGCATGACAGGACGCTTCGTTGTATAGAGGCCCCAAACCATCACTGGCGGTTTCCGCCGATGTCCAGTTTCTGAAGAACAACGTCTTGCCATCCACTTGCTGTGCACGGACGGGGAGTATGAATGTGATCGCCAGAACTATGAGAGCAATTAAACGCATGATGCCTTATACGCTGCACAGGCTTGACCCGATTTGCAATGGCACAAACTTGTGAAGTCCTGGACTTCAGGTTGCAATTTTCAGGATATGTCGTTTGACCATCTGGACGAGCTTTTCCAGCGCAACATCTTGTGTTGTACCTGATGTGTCCACATTGAAATGTGCCCGCGCATAATTTGCGTTGCGATCATCCAGCAACTTGCGCAACTGTCGCATGGCAGCCGGGTTTCCCTGCATGGGTCGTAGGTCACCTTGCGCCCGCACCCTGTTCATGTGCTCCTCGGCGGTGGCCTTCAACCATACCGTATGAAAGCTGCGCAATAACGTTTCGTAGACTTCACCATCTCCCACGATGCCGCCTGCAACAGCCAACACCACTCTCGTATGACGGTCTGCGACAGCCTCCAGCGCGTCCGCTTCAAACCGCCTGTATCCTTCCTCACCATAGAGGTTGAATATTTCGCGCACAGGCAGCCCGCTGGCGCGTTCAATCTCTTCATTCAATTCTACAAACGGTAAATCGAGCGTCCTTGCCAGGCCATAACCCAATGTGGACTTCCCTGCCCCTCGGAGGCCCACCAACGCAATGCGGCAGGCGCGCACCGGCTCATCGCGCGTTGGTAGCGGTATGTCCTCGCTGACCAGTTCATCAAGTTTGAGACCAAGCGACAAGGCAATATCGCGCAGCAGAACGATCGAGATATTGCCGGAGCCTGATTCAAGTTGCGCCAGATAACGCTCTGAAACGCCTGACATTTCCGACAACACCCTGCGCGAAACACCGCGTATACGGCGTTGTTCTCGTACCCTCATGCCAAGCCCGATCAGAAAAGCTTGTGAATCTCGCCAACCATCAGGTTGTGTGCGCGGCCTGTGCGCTGGATGATCCATATGGTCGAGCAAGGTCATGATCAGTATGTCTCAACGTGATAGCGCCCGGATGCTCGCATATCTGGCTTGATTGTTGACCACTCCAGTCCGGCAATCCGGCAAATGTCAGCCAACGCCTCATCTACACCGGTTTCCATTCCCTTGAGACCACAAATATAAATATGTGTCTTGGCGTCCATCAACATGGGAACAATGTGTTCACTTCGCTGACGCATCCGGTCCTGCACATATTCCTTGCTTTGTCCTGCAACACGGGAATAGCAAAACTCCTTGACCATCAAGCTCTCAGGCACTTTGTTGAGAGGTCCGAAATAGGGTAATTCCTCTGGCCTGCGCGCACCGAAATACAAATGCAGCTTGCCGGTGACATCAGACATCGTACGTCGGCGACGCTCGGTGAACCCACGAAACGGCGCG
>JBAUGO010000333.1:0-2690 GCA_049679775.1 Anderseniella sp. | reverse complement strand
GTGGGCTCCAAGCCCTCATCTGACAAGTTTCGTCGGCCGACCGGTTCGGTATTGATAGCGGACCCATGCGACAGTCGCTTCCATTCACCCATGAAACATGAATGATGTGCGACAGAAGGGTTGTCCCTCTTGCATTTGTTCTGGCTCGACCAATCGCATCTCAACCGCATCAAGCTTATGTTGTCGAAGTGATGAGTCCAGATCCCTAATCACTGCCATCGCCAACAGGGTCCACCGGTACGCTGGGGTCGGGCGCTGATAAAACCGGTTCAGGTTTTTCCAGCCCGATGGGGTCGGTCTTTCCACTGACGAGCTGGGCTTGTGCGCAACTCGCCCATTCCAGGGCATCGGTTACACCTGCCAGAGAAAACGGCACATTGGTGCTTTCGCCTGACGATGTGGTATATGACCAGACGACGGTGTTTCCAGGTTTTACCTCTGCCAGGACAAGGTCGGTAAGGGCTGGGTCCAACATGTATTCGTTTGTCGATGTGCCAGGCTTGATGTGCTCAGTTGAAAAGATCATGGCCTTGTTCTTGTCCACCTTGAGCGAAAAGCTGGTTTGCGTATTTGCATCCGCGTTCAAGGCAACCAGCATGACCTGCCAGGTGCCAGCAGGATTTGTCCGGTGGAAGTTGAAGGTGTGGCTGAACCCCAATGCTGCCTTATCGTCCATCCGGTGAGTGCTTACCACACACTCCCCACCTGGTTTGCAAGAGGCCGTAAAGGACTTGGAATAGACCCTGACAGCATCAAACTGACGATCTGCATTCGAGCCGCAGACAGGCTCGGCCTGAACCGGGCCAGCCAATGTGCTTGCGAGAGCAAACGTGATGAATGCAGCAAGGCGGGCAGGTGCGATATTACAGCAGCAGAGGGTCATTTCGCCTGAGCGCAATCAACCCAGGCTTGTGCCTTGTCGAGGTTTTCCAGCTTGACCTCATGCACAATGCGTTTGCCGCCGATCAGTTGAATGGTCGCCTGCATGGTTTGTGACTGAAGCATGGTTGAAACAACAACCTCGGATACTTCGTCATCAACGCGGGCACTTTTCATGTCTTCGGCCGCAATCAGAAAGTCAGGTGCAATCCGGGTTTCATCTTCCTGATTGAAGACGAGATCAAAGCCAGCGCCCGTATCAATTGAGGAGCCGCTGGCAACCAGCGCCAGCCACGACCCGTCTACCGAGGCGCGCTCGAGGGAAATCTGTACGTCTTCAACAGTGGAAATGGCAATTGAGCATTTGCTACCGGGCACGCACATGGCTTCAAAGCCGCCTGTATTCACCACCATTGCACCATCACGCTGAGTGGCTTCTGCGCCACAAATCTCTGCTGCCATTGCTGGTGTGGTAGCCACAAGGGCTGTCATTGCCAGAGAGAAAAGAAAAAAACGGTTGGTCACGGTGAAACTCCTGTCGGTTGTGGCTCGTATTCATTGATGCCATTTCATTGCGGTCATGGTCAATCACTGTGGCAACAGTTAGAATTGCGAACAAGATTCTGCAAAAACAACCTCAAGAGGTCAAAATGACAATACTGATATGGGGAATGGTGCTGTTTTTTGGTGTGCATTTGCTGTCCTTGACGCCGTTTCGAGCCGGAATTGTGAATTCTCTGGGTGCCAATCCCTACAAGGGTATTTATTCGCTGGTGTCCCTGGCGGGGCTGGGGCTGATGATCTGGGGGTTTGTGCGCGCACAATCAGGACCGGATGCTTTCCCCTTTTATGAATTGTGGCCTGAAGGCAAGCCCGTAACACTGATACTGGTGCTGGTTGCCATGATCCTGCTGGCAGCGGCAAACATGAAGGGACACATCCGCAAAATCGTCAAACACCCGATGTCGATAGGCGTTGGGCTGTGGGCGATTGGGCATCTACTGGTGAATGACAAGCTGTCAGAACTGTTGCTGTTTGGTGGCTTTCTGGCGTTGTCCGTCCTGGATATTACCGTGTCGACACTACGTGGCAAAGTGCCTACCTACACCCCGCAGGTGAAATATGATGTGATCGCCGTGGTGGCTGGTCTTGTTGTGTTTGCCTTGATATTGGCTTTTCACCAACGTTTATTTGGCGTGTCGCCGCTTACCTAGGAGTTTTTGATGTTGCTTGCGTTTGCGGTCGCCCTGTTTGCCGTGATTCATCTTGTTCCAGCCTTTCCGGCTTTGAAGAAGACCCTGAAAGATCACCTGGGCAAAAAATATGGCATGCTGTTCGCTATAGGCTCAATTTTATCGCTGGTGCTGATTGTACTTGGATGGCGCATGGCGGACCGATCAACCGTTTACGACGTTCCCTCATGGGGGTTCAGCGCCAATATTGCCCTGTCGCTGGTTGGCTTTTTGTTGCTGGCTGTCTTCTTGATGCGCGGCAAGGTACGCCAGTGGCTACGCCTGCCTTTGGCATTTGGTGTGGTGTTCTGGTCAACAGGGCATCTGCTTGCAAATGGTGACCGGGCAAGTGTCATTCTGTTCGGTGGCTTGCTAATCTACGCGCTCAGTCATTTGATTGCAGGCTTTGTGCAAGGGTTTCGACCATCGCCTGAGGTGCGCCAGGGCCATGATGTCTTGTCGGTATTCATTGGTGTTGCCCTGTTTGGCGTCATGATCCAGATGCATCAATATTTTCCCGGTATTGCCTTGTTTTCCATTGAGGACATGAAAATATTTGCCAACTAAGCTTTCCAGCAC
>JBAUGO010000332.1:0-7308 GCA_049679775.1 Anderseniella sp. | reverse complement strand
AGCCCTTGTCGATCATGTATTTTGTCACGAAATATGATGGGCGTACTTCATTGGCAGAAGCGCCAACGATTGCCACGGTCCTGACAGTTTCCAGAATGTCGCGGACATAGGATGGATCATAGTTGTCGTGGTTCACGTATCGGTCCACCTGGGCTTACGCTTTTCAAGAAACGCACTGATGCCTTCCTTCGCATCATCCATCATCATGTTGTCGACGATAACACCAGACGTGTGTGCATAAGCGTCATCAACAGGCATTTCCAGTTGCTCATAAAAAGCCTTCTTGCCAAGTGCCAGTACAGCTTGCGAGCGTTCAGCAATTTTCTCGGCCAGCTTCATGGTCACTTCAGCCAAGTCTTCATCGCGGCATATGCGGTTGACAATACCTGCAACCATCGCCTCATGTGCATTTAGCATTGCGCCTGTGGTCAACAACTCCATCGCACGTTTGCGTCCGATATTGCGGGACAAGGCCACCATTGGCGTTGAACAAAAAAGACCTGAATCAATCCCGTTCACCCCAAACCGCGCCGATGAACCAGCCACCGCCATATCGCATGCCGCCACAAGTTGGCATCCAGCAGCAGTGGCGATACCATTTACCTCGGCAATGATCACCTTCGGATGGTTCATTATTGCCTGCATCATCTGGGAGCAGCGGGCAAACAAGGCCTCGTAAAAAGCCCTGCCACCATCAACATCAGTACGGTGAGCGGTCATTTCCTTCAAGTCATGTCCACCGCAAAACCCCGGGTTCTGACCAGCTATGATTATGACGCGTACTTCTGGATCTTGCGCGCAATCCTCCAGTGTCTCAATGATTTCATCCAGCATCTCCATGGACAGCGGATTACGCCTAGCCCCTGGCATAAGGGTTACCCGCGCAATTCCATCAACCAGATCACGCCCCAGCAGTTCGTCAGTTCCTGACATCAATGCTCTCCCGCAGGTTCTTCTGCCAGCAGTTTCAGCTTCTCAGCCCACGCCGGTTCCTTGTTTAGTTCTGCAACAACTTTCTTGTTGTTGTCAGATGGCAGCATTGATCTCAATCCATCAATCAGTGATTTCCTCAAGCTGTCCTCAAGCTCCGTTTCGTTTTGGATATTCTCGATTTCCTGCTTGATCTCATCTTCCTGCGTGCCAACAACCGCTGCATAGGCAAAGCTGACCGATGTTACGGCCGTGTTCCAGTCACCTACTGTCTCAAAGCCGTAACTCTTGATGTCCTTCTCAAGTGCCGGGCCTTCTTTAGCATTGGCAACAAACTCCTCGAGAGTTTCATACTCGGCAATATCAGTGTCCTGATAGGCTTCCTTGAGCTTCACAAAACCATCGACCGCACGCTTGGCGATATCAGGTGTCAGCTCGATGGTTTTCACAACTTGAATCACGGGAGGGATGGCTTCAGGTTCGCCTGAGTTTTCGGGTTTTTGCGAGCCCTCAGGTGCAGGCACGATGCTTGATGGGTCGACTTGAAGAAGATCTGGTGTCGCACCCGGGTTGACCAGTGGCGTAGTCCCCAGACCAGTTCCAGGCTTCTCAACTTCTTCACTTGCCGGCAACCGGCTTTGATCCTTGAGCGCAAATGAAGAAGTTGCGGAAAACACAATCAATGCGCCGCTGAAAAGCATACCAATACAACCGCTTCCCTTCATAATACTTAAGTGTAGGGTGTTATGATCATTGGGGGAAGAGAAATTGCTAGGCTTCAAGCCCAACCATTGACGAAAGTGTCACTGACATACACAAGCACCATCAAACAATTGCATTTCGGAGATGAGGACATGACACTGAAATGGACTGTTGCGGAGGTTTTTGAGTTTCTGAAACAGGAATTTCCACAAGCTGTGCAGGATGACGGACGTCATGAGGTCATCAAACTGGAGCCCGAACACCTGCAATTGCGCCTGATTGCAGGAAAGGATCAACTGCGTCCGGGCGGAACAGTCTCAGGTCCAGCCCTCATGGAGCTGGTTGATTTTGCGATCTATGTATTGCTGTTGGCCCATCACGGTGCTGATGCACGTCTTGCTGTGACCACCAACCTGTCCATTTCATTCCTGCGAAAGCCCAAACCCGGCGCCCTTGTCGCGACCATCAACCTGATCAAACATGGACGAACCCTGAGCGTTGCCCAAGCCGATATATCATCTGAGGTCGATGGAAAACTGGTCGCCAGCTCGCAAGCGACATATTTCATGGGTTAGATTTGAGGTAAAATAATACCACATACATTTTGTTATTTTATTTCAGTCACTTAACAAATATCATACCTGAATTTATCCCTTGACCTTGTGTGCGCTCCAGCGTAGAAACCCCGGCAACAGGACGCATGAAGGTCTCAAGCTTTTGGCGTCCGGTTTTATTAGTTCAATCACTCAAGGCATAATTCGTCATGAAAACCTTTTCCATTCGGGCATCCGAAATCGAGAAGAAGTGGGTGCTGATTGATGCAGATGGTCTGGTTGTAGGGCGCCTTGCGTCCATCATCGCCACCCGTTTGCGCGGCAAGCACAAACCTTCTTTCACACCTCACATGGACATGGGCGACAATGTAATCGTCATCAATGCTGAAAAAGTATTGCTGACCGGTAACAAGCGCACATCCAAGACCTACTATCGCCATACGGGATATCCTGGCGGGATCCGCGAAGCCAAGGCAGACAAGATCCTTGATGGCCGTTTCCCGGAGCGTGTTCTGGAAGCAGCCGTCAAGCGCATGCTGCCCGGCGGGCCTTTGAGCCGCGCCCAGATGTCAAACCTTCGCATTTATGGTGGCACCGCGCATCCACATGAAGCGCAGGCACCTGAGGTTATCGACGTCAAGGCAATGAACCCCAAGAATTCGTTGAGAGGCTAAGGCTATGGCTGAACAAACAACCACACTGGAAAATCTCGGCGCTGCCATGGGAACTGTTGCAGCTGCTGCTGAAACATCCGCACCAGCAGAACCAAAAATCGATGCAATGGGCCGTGCCTATGCCACCGGCAAGCGCAAGGATGCGGTTGCTCGCGTCTGGATCAAGCGCGGCAATGGCAAGATCACAGTCAATGGTCGCGAAATTGAAACATATTTCGCCCGTCCAACATTGCGCATGATCATACAGCAGCCGCTTGAAGCAGCCGAACGCAAGGGTGAATTTGACGTAGTCTGCACCGTCGTTGGTGGCGGCCTGTCAGGCCAGGCCGGCGCCGTTCGTCACGGCATTTCAAAGGCTCTGACAAACTTCGAGCCAGGCCTTCGCCCGGTTCTCAAGCGTGGTGGCTTCCTGACCCGTGACTCGCGTGTCGTTGAACGTAAAAAGTACGGCAAGGCCAAAGCCCGCCGCTCCTTCCAGTTCTCCAAGCGCTAACACCCCCGTTCATTTATTGCACCAAACAAAAAACCCCGGATGGCAACATCCGGGGTTTTTTTGCGCATACGTCAAAAGCCCAAATGGAGAGAAAATGACAAAAGCTACATGACCAGCAAGCTCTGCATCACAACATTCCCCTTGAACAATCACCTTGCGCAGCCATAAACAGTCTATGCCCGTTTCCAAGGTCTAGATGAACCGGATCAAACCTGCACCGGCATAGAGGAATAATCATGCGTACGCTGATCGCCTTGCTGATATTGTGCCTTACCTTTGCGCACGTTAATGCCGCAGAGCTTGCAGCACAAAAACAACAGCTCACCACGCTGACGCAAAACATCTCGCAGATTGAGGAACGCATCACACAAACGGCCAATGATGATACTGCATTGGTGAAACTGCGCATTAGTCTGGACAGTTACACCAAGTCCCTGATTGATTTCGGCCTTTCGCTGCGACCACGCATCATCGAGATTAACACCCGGCTCGACGAACTTGGCCCTGAGCCAAAGGAGGGCGAACAGCCTGAACCTGTAAGTCAGCGCGATGAGCGAAAGGCATTGCAGGATGAAAAAGCCGAGCACAACAACCTGATCGGCTCTGCCTCTGACCTGTCACTCCGCGCCAGCAAGGCCGTAGATCGCATCGGCGCTTTACGGCGAAAACTGTTTTCCAACACCTTGTTTCAACAAACAAGCATCGATGGAGCCATTAGCCTGGATACATTTTCTGGCTTCAGGCGCGAATTTTCCAAAGCTGCCCAGCAGATTTCATCTCGAATACAATTCATGTATTCATTTCGCACCACAGACCTTTTATCTGCAATCGCGCTGTCGATCCTGATTGGTCTTGGCACCTTGTTTGGTGTTCGTCGCATGTTCGGCACCATCACGAGGGCAGCAGATATCGGCGACGATGGAAGCTATGTGAACCGTCTGTCGCTAGCTTTCTGGTCAACCATAATTCCAACTCTGGCGGTCACCGCTGCCTTGAGTGTCGCCTATTCCCTGTTTTCATATTTTGGGGTGTTCACCCCTCAAACAGAAGCCTTGACCGAGGCCATACTGATTTCATTTGCCGCTGTTTACTTTATCCAGCGTCTCGCCTCTTCACTGTTAGCCCCTTCAAATGCAGCGCGCCGCCTGATCATGGTCTCAAATAAATCAGCGCAGGTTTTGTTCTGGTTTGTCGTCGCGCTGGCGGTCATCCACGTGCTGGATTATTTCATCGGCAGCTTGAATGACATATTCTCGTCGCCGCTCAATCTGACGGTTGCCAAGAGCTTGATATCATCACTGCTGATATCTTCCGTTTTGATCATGATCGCTCTGGTCCGCCCCTTCCAGGATACTGAAACCGGGCGTGCTCATGGTTGGCCTGGCTGGGTCCGGGTACCTATACTCCTGATTGCCTTGTTCATCATTGTTGCCGCAGTAACTGGTTATGTGGGACTTGCCCGATTTGCTGCTGCCCAGGTTGTGGTTACCGCAGCAATCATGGCAACGATGTATATCGGGGTGCAGGCTGGCCAGATATTGGCCGCAGAAGGCGTTTTCCCGCAGTCCAGTATTGGCAGTCGCATCAAGAAGACATTTTCACTGTCAGACACAGCGCTCGACCAGCTTGGCCTGCTCATGAGTTTTGCGGTTTATGCAGCCGTGTTGATTATCGGTGTTCCGCTGCTGGCATTGCAATGGGGGTTCAACCAGCTCGATATTCAGACATGGCTATATCGCGCGCTGACCGATATCCGCATTGGCAACATATCGATTTCACTGCTCGGCATCCTGTTCGGATTTGGCGTGTTCGTTGTCGGTTTCCTGTTCACAAGACGCTTCCAGCGCTGGCTGGATGGCTCTGTCATGGCCAGAAGCCGTGTCGATCTTGGTGTGCGCAATTCCATCAGGACAATTGTCGGCTATATGGGGGTTGCCATCGCAGCCATTATCGGGCTGTCAGCAGCAGGGTTTGACCTGTCCAGCCTGGCGCTGGTTGCAGGTGCTCTGTCACTCGGCATTGGTTTTGGCTTGCAGAACATTGTTTCCAACTTCGTGTCAGGACTTATTCTGCTGGCAGAGCGCCCGTTCAAGGTTGGAGACTGGATTGTCGCTGGAAATACGGCAGGCTTTGTAAAGAAGATATCTGTGCGAGCGACCGAAATCGAAACCTTCCAGAATCAAACCGTCATCCTGCCCAACTCTGATCTGATCAACCAGGCCGTGGGCAACTGGACCCATCGCAATCACAGGGGCCGCATCGAGATACCGATCGGGGCCGCATATGGCACCAAGCCGAGACAGGTGCACGAAATTTTGTTGAGCGTTGCCCAGAACCATCCGAGCGTTTTGAAAACCCCACCACCAACTGCCATTTTCAAGGGCTTTGGCGATTCATCCCTCGATTTTGAACTACGCGCTCATGTGGGCGAAGTCATTGACGGAATGCAAATCGCAACAGAACTTCGCTTTGAAATCGTTGACGCATTTGAAAAAGCCAATATTTCCATCCCGTTCCCGCAGCGCGATGTTAATCTCAAACTCTCTGATGTAGAGGCTCTGGCAGATGCAATAGAAAAAGCGCAGCAAAAACGCCGTGGGAAAAAGCCATCAGGGACAGAATAAGTTATTCATATGCCGTTCACATTGGAAATGCGATAAGCAAAACCATCGAAAAAGTACCAATTGGTGATCAGCCTGTTGCTGTCATCATAAACCGGGGACTAAAACCATGAAGACTATTATTTTCGCAACTGCCGCCCTTATGCTGACAACCGGCCTCGCCAGCGCAGCAACCGTGACCAACAAGGACGCCGCACCCATCATGATCGTTGTCACAGAAGGTGGCCAACAGACCGAAGTTGGCGTAGGCCCCGGCCAGAGCGTCACAGTATGCGGTGGTGGTTGTTTCGTGACAATGCCAAATGGCGACCGCGAAACACTGTCCGGCGGTGAAACCGTGGAAATTACTGGCGGCAAGGCCACCCTGAAGTAACTTAAGACCTTTTCGTCACTAACAAACGACACCCGGCAACTCCTCCAGGCTTTCAAGAAGCATATCGGGCTTGCCGGGTAGCTTGTCGTCCTTGAGACCGAAACGATTGATGCGCGCCACCTGAAAGCCAAAGTCCTTTGACGCTTGCGCATCCCAGGTGTTGGCTGAAACAAAACAGATTTCAGAACGAGCCGAAACCTTCATGCGATCAACTGCAAGTTGATAAACGCTCGGATCCGGCTTGAAGATCGAAACCTCGTCCACCGAAATCACCTCATCCAGCGATGCATCAAGGCCAGATGATCTGACCGCAGCATCAATCATGCCTTGAGAGCCATTGGTCAGGATTGCGGTGGCAACACCAAGCTGTTTCAAACTTTTGAGGCATGCCACAGCATCATCATAGGCTGCCAGATGCAGGTACAACTGCATCAATTCATCACGTAATGACTTGTCTTCAATGTTGAATGCTTCAAGTGTGTAGTCCAGCGCATCACCGGTAACCTGCCAGAACGGCACATACGCCTTCATCAACGAGCGCAACCAGGTATATTCGAGCTGCTTCTGCCGCCATAATTTTGATACCGCATCGGCGTTCTGACCAATCCGTCCAGAAAGCTCACCAACAGGCGCATGCACATTGAGCAACGTGCCATATGCGTCGAAAACGCATGCCTTAACACCTTCAAGTTTGCGAGCCATGCTTATGAATATCCCTTGCCATAATAATTTGTGAGTTGTCAGTTCGGCTGACTGATTGCAATATGCCGGCAAAAGGGTCAACAGGGAAACCCGTCATATGGACAAGAACGATCACAACCACCCTCATCACCATGGTCACCATGACCACGCACATGAGCATTCAGAGCTTTCAGAGATTGCGCTGCGCGTGAAGGCGCTGGAAAGCCTGCTGGTTGAAAAGGGATATGTGGACCCGGCTGCCCTTGATGAACTTGTAGAA
>JBAUGO010000331.1:0-3736 GCA_049679775.1 Anderseniella sp. | reverse complement strand
CCACCCACGCCTCCCCACATGCCTGCAAGCATCAGCTCGGTGTGTGTCCACCAGTCGCGCATGACATGGAACGCCTTGCCTGAGGCAAGCCAGGCATCAACCGCAGCCTTTTCGCGATGGTTGATGATTGAGTCTGCGTCGCGGACAAGGAAATGCCGTGTCTTGCCATCATTCATCGGGATGAAGCGCCAGAACAATCCGTCAAACGGATTGGTGCGCACTGCCATGACAATTTCTGCGCCATGCGCTTTCAATTGATCACGCACCCGCTCAGGCACCGTGTCATCACAGTAAAACCGACACGTCCAACCAGGGTAAATATCAGGGGCAAGGCGCGCATTTTCTGTTGCGCCAGTCATGTATTTCTCGCCATCACCCCACAAGGAAAACGCGATGATATTACGCGATGGATCTGCCGCTGAAAAGGATGGCAGGCGATCTGGAATGGGATGGACGGTTCCGGACCTGGTGACAGCTTCGTCCTTGAGGCGCAACGATGTTTCGCCATGATGGCGAGCATCGTCAAAGCGTTGTAACCGATATGAAACAGAGGCCAGCGCGTCATGGGTGTTGGGCACATCAGGTGCGCTGGCGAGCGCGCGCGTCAGAATTGCATGGGCTTGCTCGGTCTTGCCAAGTCGCGACAGTACAACACCATAGTTTGACAAGGCCTCGGCATTGTCAGGACAAAACTTTATGGCATTTTGAAAAACATTCGCCGCCGAGAGCAGGTCACCATGGGCAAACAGGAATGCGGCCAACCTGATCTGGTCATCGGCGCTTTCTGGTTTCAATCCGCCAATGGCATTCACAACCTGCATTTGCGCCTGTATGGCATCCACAAAACGACCAGCCTGATAATGCGCAAGCGCATCTGCTCGCGCCTGTTTCAGGCTTTGGTCGTTACTGGACAGGGTCATCGCTCCCAGAATATCTGCACTGCATATAGATGATGGTTCACACTGGCTGCTCCTGTCGAGACTTTTGTGTACCAGCGGTTCATCAGATTGCGCTTATGACCTGCTGACTCGAGCCATTGCATGAACAGGCGTCTGGCTTTTTCCTTGTCAATCTCACCGTTCTGGCGATCGCGGGCTGCGTTTTCACCAAAATCACCATGCTGCTCTGGATCAGCGAAGGCTTCAAACCGCTTGCGAAAATTATATCCGGACGCTGACTGGTGCCCGACAAAATTGCCCTTCACCATTTCAAGCGCCTGGGCACGTGCCATTCCACGTAACAGATCTGACGCTTCCACCGGTTTGCGGTTGGCCCGATAGCGCGCTTCAGCTGCTAGCAAGTCCAGATAGGCTTCAAGCTCCGGCTGGATAATGGCGCTTCGCGGCGGGTTGGCCAGCATGTCATCTGCATAGGCGCGGTATCCGCTGGCGGCGTGAACAGGCACGATCAGGCAGGTCGTGGAAAGGCCTGAAACAAACATGCGCCGTGTGATCATCGTCATGATCAAAGCTCCGTAATGAACGTAGAGATAGCGCCCAGTACAGTTGCTGTTTGGTCCTTTTGTGGCGAATGCCCACACTGTTCCAGCACCAGCGTGGAAACCGCGCCGCCCGACATTCCAGCAATCGTGTCCAGTTGCGCCAGTGTGCCGTAATCATCATCCACCCCCTGAATGGCAATGGTCGGTACACTAATGTGAGGCAGGCTTGAAGTGATGTCCCAGTTTTTGAAATCAGGGTGGAGCCAGCTGTCATTCCAGCCGTAAAACGCACAATCAACATTCTCGCCATGGTGTTTCTTCAAGCGCTCACGCAAATCCGTTGTCTGCCATGCGTCACGAGCTGCCCTGATCCCCTCGATTGAAATATCCTCGACAAAAACATGTGGTGCCATCAACACAAGCCCTTTCAAACCGTCTGCAGGTTTGTTGCCCGCATACAGGATTGCGATGGATGCACCATCCGAATGACCCACCAGAATGAACTCGCGCTCGCCAAGTTGTTCGAGAACACCAGGTAAAACAGTGCTGGCTTCATCGTGCATGTAGGTCAAAGGCCAGGGTAAGGGGCGCGCATCAGAACGACCATAGCCAGGGCGCGAGTAGACAAGGACCGGGCATTGGGTGGCAGCTTGAAGCTGGTCGGGAAAATCACGCCACAGACTAACGCAGCCTAGTCCCTCATGCAGCAATACCAGCACCGGCAAGTCCGGCTTGCCGGGAAGGTATCGCGCCTCCAGGGCAAATCCTGAAACCTCACCAAAATCACCCGTATCACTCATTGACACAGATCAGGCGCGTAGCTTGAAGCGCTGGATCTTGCCTGTGGCCGTTTTTGGCAGATCGGGAACAAATTCAATCCAGCGTGGATATTTCCACGGACCGGCTTGAGCCTTTACATGATCCTTCAATATTTCAAACAGCCCCTCAGAGGAATAACCATCATTCAGCACGACAAAGGCTTTCGGCTTGACCAGCCCTTCGGCATCCTCATGCGCCACCACTGCGGCTTCAAGCACGGCTTCATGATCAACCAGCGCCGATTCAACCTCGAAGGGAGACACCCAGATTCCCGATACCTTGAACATGTCATCGGTACGCCCGCAATACTGGTAAAACCCATCTTCATCACGGATGTACTTGTCACCGGTCCGCGCCCATTTGCCTTCAAATGTGGAGCGGGTTTTTTCGCGCTTGTTCCAGTATCCATTGCAGCACGATTGCCCTGATACCAGCAGTTCGCCTATTTCGCCGTCTGGCTGATCCTTGCCGTCTTCACCGACAACGCGCAACTCATAGCCAGGTACTGCCTTGCCTGTTGTGCCACGCTTGTGACCATGCGGCCCGTTTGACAGGAATATGTGCAGCATCTCGGTTGACCCAATGCCATCCCAGATTTCAACGCCAAACCTTTTCTGCCAGGCAGCAGAGACATCAGGCGGCAAGGCCTCACCAGCAGATATGCATTTTGCAAGCTTGCTCGATCCGGTCTCCGGTTGACAGGTTTTGTCAGCCAGCATCGCAGCATAAAGCGTCGGTACACCGAAGAAGATGGTAGGGTTGTGCTGTGCCAGCTTTGCCTGAACCGATTGCGGGGTCGGCCTGCCTGCCAGCAACACCGTCGTTGCACCCACGGCCAGGGGGAATGTCAGGGAGTTGCCCAGGCCATAGGCAAAGAAAAACTTGGCAGCGGAAAAACACACATCGTCTTGCGTTATGCCAAGCGTCCCTGCGCCATAGGTTTTGGCCGTGTCCATCAGGCTTGCATGAACATGCATGACGCCTTTTGGCTGGCCTGTTGAACCCGATGAATAAAGCCAGAAAGCCACTTCATCAGATGATGTGTCAGCTGCTGTGTGATCACTGCTTGCGGCCTGCATGAGAGTTGACAGGGATTGGTGTTTGCCAGCCTCGCCATCGGCCACAATGACGTGCTTCAGGAAAGGCAGCTCCGACAGAACGTCCTCGACCATGGGCAACAAGGCTGCTGACACGAACAATACCTGCGAGCGGCTGTCTGACAGCATGTACTTGTACTGATCTGTGGTGAGCAGCGTATTAAGCCCAACCGGCACGATGCCAGCGCGGATGGCCCCCAGAAAAACACCAGGCCAGTCAACCGTATCCAGCATCAACACACCAATGCGGGCTTCGCGCTCTACGCCCAGACCTGCAAGCAGGTTGGCAACACGGCAGGTATTGGCGGCAAGCTCGGCAAACGTAATCCGGCGTGTGTCGTCAATATAGGCAACCTTGTCGGCGCGGCCTTCTGACAGG
>JBAUGO010000330.1:0-7771 GCA_049679775.1 Anderseniella sp. | reverse complement strand
GCACAGTGTAGAGCGCGCCGCCGATGGCTTCCATCTGGCGACGGTATTTCTTGATCATGGTGAGTGTTGGTATTGATAGGGAAAATGGCCCTGTAACCGTTATGCGGGCTGAACCACCTTCAATGCCGGTGTAAATATGAACGGTCAGGTCCTCACCATCATCTCCGGCATCGTCGAATACCTGCTGCATCAGTTCTGCGATCAAATCGAGCTCGTGACTGCTGCCCGAAATGATAAATGGCCCTGTTTCTGGAAAGTCGCAACGCGCTGAAACCCAGTCTTCCCACTCAAGCTCATTCAGGGTTTCAAGTACAAAGGCTGACAGGTCGCCTGGATCAATTGCACACTGATTGAGCTGTTCGAGTGTTTCTGCTTCAGATTGGATTGTACCAGGATCAGAAGCCGTTGTAGCCGGATGAACTGTCTGGTTCAGATAAGCCTCGCGTGTATCCCGCATCAATGCGCCTATAACGGCTGATGACCTGTGTTCATTGACAAGAGGCTGAGGCTCTTCGGTCTTGTTCTGTTTACCGGTCAGGGGGTGTTTGCCCGAGCGAAGGCGCCCACGCAGAAGACGCGACAAAAGCGATGTATCAGGTGTGGCGGAACGCATTTTCTTGAGAGCCGACTTGTTTGGAATCGAGGTTGATCTGCTCTTTATACAGTGTCGCCTAATTCGTTAACAAAACGTGAAATAAGTGTACCGATAAAGGATTTTCGAGGCACCTATGCGGATTATAACAGCTTCAAAGCCTGATACAGAGGCACATACTCGCGCATGTACAGGTTTCAGCCATGAACCGTCCTTTTAATCAGTTTGCCTCATTCACCCTTGATGCAGCGGATCTGGCTGAAGACTTCGGCTTCCTGGCCGGAATACGCATTTCCGGTATCTGCAAATCTCAGTTCCTGACCTGCTTGCGCTTTTGCACGGGCGAAGCTCAATGCCTGGTCATACCCATTTTGCTGACACCACACGGTTGCAGCAGGTTTGCCACACGCTTTATCGGTTTCCAGGCAGAACACAACCGGCTGACCCAAATAGTCAGGTGAGAAAAACTTGCGAGCTGAGATGGCAGCATCTGCCGGACCTATCATTGCGAGGATCAACCCGGTTGCCACCAGCAAGCCAGCTATCATGGCATTGAAACCATTGAGAATATTGCGTTGTGGAGTGGTTTTCATGGTTGTTCTGCCTGTGTTTTCAGTTTGTGGGCTGGTCCATGCCCGGTTAGTGTGATAAATGTGCCACAGTTAGGCTGAATCTGTTCTGAACCTGATGTTCATTCGCGGTTCATTGATATTGAACTCTTGACGCCGACATTTTTAGAGCGAAAAATGTGATAAGGATGTGCAGTTCATCACATCAAAGCGCTTTCACAAGGCAGGGATAAGTAATGAAAACGATCTTTTCAGCTCTTGCGACAATTGCAGTAGCTGGTGCAGCTGTTGTTGCTCCGGCACTGGCTGAGACCCAGCAGGGTTCGGTCTACAATAATGTGAGATACAATTTTGGGTCAAATACCTGGAAAATGGACTCCAAGTATTTGCCTGCTGAAGTTTCCTATACGAGTTCGGAAAAACCCGGCACCATCATTGTGAGTACCCGCAAGAAGTATCTTTATGTGATCCAGGAAGGTGGCAAGGCAATGCGTTTCGGCATTGGGGTTGGCCGTCAGGGCTTCCGCTGGTCAGGTGAGGAAAAAATTTCACGCAAGGCTGAATGGCCTACATGGCATCCACCGGCAGAAATGCGTGAGCGGGAGCCACATCTGCCTGAAAAAATGGAAGGTGGTCCTGATAACCCGCTTGGCGCAAGGGCGCTGTATTTGGGAAATACCTTGTATCGTATTCACGGAACTCATCAACCATGGACCATTGGCGAGTCTGTATCGTCTGGATGCATCCGTTTGCGCAATGAAGACGTTATAGCGCTTTATGACATGATCAATGTTGGAGCCAAGGTTATCGTTGAGTAATCCAAATTATTGATATTGATAATAAAAAAGGCCCCGCACAATCTGTGTCGGGGCCTTTCAAGTTTTGACAGTATAGCCCGGTTTGCAGGGGATCCTCGAGGGGGGAGAGGATTGGGAAAGACTGTCAATCAGTTATCAGTGTATATGGGTATGCACCCTTGAAAATTCCAGAGGTGTTCGTGAACACCTTTGCAATTGTAATCCAAGTCAGGAACCGGAGCCTCACCAGTCAAGCATGGCGAGAGGGGCGGATGGGTCATGCAAGGCTTGATGGGCCCGGTTCCCGACACCGTTCGAGGGCTGCCTCAAACGGTTGGTCTGTGAAATTCTTCCTCTTGTTTCAGATCGCCTGGCAGGTGCGGATTGCACACGGATCGGCGCTCATGAGGCCGCGAACCGGCCAGTTGGTATTTGTCTTGTAAATGACCGTCACATTGTCATTATCGGTGTGAACGGGCATTGTCGGGTAAGGGGAGAAGGCTGCGATCAATACAAAGGCGCCTGCAAGCCCTGTTGCTGTAATCAATTTCGACATCTTGTTGTCCCTCCTTTTTGGTTTCGGCGTTTGAGGGGTGCCGGAGGACCATTCGATGGAAGCAAATCTAGTCAATGCATCCCGAATGTTGACTGAACGGGCTGTTCATCAACTGTTCAGGATTCAGACATAGGTAAAAACGTGAGTTTTCCGGGATTTACTGCTTTTGAAAAAGTGTCTGGTTGAACAAATGATGGCTTTCTGGTGTAAGCAGTGTTCATGAAAACCCGCGTCCGGATATGGCTGATTGCAACTCTGATTCTACTGGGATTGGATACGGGCAGGTCGCAAGCAGGCGAGATTGTGGTTGCTGTCTCGACAAACTTTTTACTCCCTGCGCGCCAGATTAGTGCAGCATTTGAGGAGGAGACCGGCAATCAGGTGACGCTCGTAGGTGGAGCCACAGGCAAGTTGGCCACGCAAATTCTGGCAGGAGCCCCTTTTGATGTTTTTTTGGCTGCTGATCAGGCCCGAGTGACAGTGCTGGCGGATAGAGGTGCTGCGGTGGCTGATAGCCGTTTCACCTACGCTGTTGGTTCGCTAATCTTGTGGTCTCGTGGTGAACTCCCTCTGTCGGGAACGGGAATTGAGACGCTTGATGTGAAGCTGATTGGCAGATTATCCATGGCTAATCCGAAACTTGCACCTTATGGCACGGCTGCAGAACAGGTTTTGGTTTCATTGGGGTTGCTTGAACAGTTGAAGGGGCGTGTTGTCTATGCAGAAAACATCGGGCAGGCTTTTGCCATGGCAGCGTCAGGTAATGTTACATCAGGATTTGTGGCAAGGTCCCAGATTTTCGAAATGCAGGACAAGAACATGGGCAACTGGATTGAAGTGCCTGGATACCTGCATGAACCTATCCGACAGGACGCCATCCTGACAATGCGCGCTGCCAGCAACGAGATCGCAAAAGCATTTCTGCTATTCATGAAGTCCGCGAGATCCAGGAAGATCATGGAAGGCTTTGGATATGGAGGCGGGACACAATGATAGATGAAGTCATGGGTGCTGTCTGGCTTACCTTGCTGCTTGCTGTTGTCTCTGTAAGTGTTCTTTTGGTTTTGGCAACACCCATTGCCTGGTGGCTGGCGTTTACAAAGTCACGCTGGAAGGTGCCTGTTGAAGCACTGACCACGTTGCCTCTGGTGTTGCCGCCAACGGTGCTCGGATTTTACCTGCTGATCCTGCTCGGACCGGCCGGTTGGATTGGCAAGTGGTGGGTGTCCATCACGGGTGACGCGTTGACGTTCACGTTTACCGGATTGGTTATTGCTTCAATGGTGCATACGCTGCCCTTTGTTGTACAGCCAATGCGGCAATCCTTTCAGGACATGGGGGCTGGTCCGCTGGAAGACGCTGCAACCCTTGGGGCTGGCCCGATTGATCGCTTCTTCAGCATTGGATTGCCTCAGGCGCGTAGGGGGCTGATCACCGCAGCGGTTCTGGCATTTGCTCATGTTCTGGGTGAATTTGGTGTTGTACTGATGGTGGGGGGGAATATTCCAGGTCAGACCAAGGTTATCTCCATTGCGATTTATGAAAGCGTGGAAACGCTTGATTATGTGACTGCCCACTTGCTGTCCGCTGCATTGTTAGGTCTGTCATTCTGCGTTTTGATTGGTGTTTTTGCCGTCAACCGGCGCATACCCTTGCGAGTTGGCCAATGACCCAGCCAAGCCTTGAACTTGATTTCACCTTGTCGCGCGGTAACTTTGACCTTGGGGTGGTGCAGTCGTTTTCACTTGATGGTGTCAGCGTGCTGTTTGGTCCGAATGGATCAGGCAAGACCATGCTGTTGCGCACAATTGCGGGCCTGGAAGAAAGCGCCACAGGGGTGGTGAGGTTTGAAGGCAGTTCCTGGCAGGATAATACAAGAAATATTTTTGTGCCTGCGCACAAGAGACCTGTCGGGTTTGTGTTTCAGGATGTTCGGTTGTTTTCGCATTTGAGCATAGCTGACAATCTGTCCTTTGCTGTCAAACGCGCGAAACCTTCAGGCCCTGAAATTGACCATGCCAATGTGGTTGACGTGTTTGACATCGCTCATTTGATGGCCCGAATGCCTGGTGGACTATCGGGTGGTGAACGCCAACGTGTTGCCATGGCACGCGCCATACTGACAAGGCCACACCTGATGCTCATGGATGAGCCATTAAGTGCACTGGATGTGCAAAAACGTGCCCAGGCACTGAATTTTATTGAACAAATACCAGAACGCTTCGGCATTCCTGTCATATACGTGACCCACCAGATCGATGAGGTTGTGCGTCTTGCCAAGCAACTGATCCTGATTTCCAATGGGGTAATTGAAGCATCAGGGCCAGCGGCTGAGCTCATGTCACGGCTGGATCTGCCGCCCTTTACCGGGCGATTTGAGGCGGGTTCAATCGTGACCGCCAGGATTCGTCGCCAGATTGATGAGTTTGCCTTGACCGAGATCGAGCTGGCAAAAGGTATCTCCATGGAAGTGCCGTATCTGGATTTTCCAACAGGTGAAACAGTTAGAATGCGCATCAGGGCACGCGACGTCTCAATTGCCACAGTAAGGCCAAAGGGGATATCCTTGCGCAATGTTCTAAAAGCTGTTGTTGAAGAGGTGCAGGCAGAACAAGACACCGCATTTGCGGAAGTGTTGTTGTCGGTGGGAGGCCAGCCATTGCGTTGCCGCATCAGCCGTGCCTCTGCACATGAGTTGAAACTTGCGCCAGGCAAGGCGGTTTTCGCATTGGTGAAGGCTACGGCCATGGACCGACGATTACTTGCGCGACGTTAAGGTTGGCAATTGGCTTTGAAATGGTTAGACTTTTGTTTGTTGAATTTTGGGATTGAAGAATGAAAAACGCGATTTGCGGTGTTGCGGTACTTGTTATGACAATTGGCTATCTGTCTTCGGTGGACAGTCAAGTCCTGTATGCAAGTGACCGAGCATACTCGACCACGACCACCCAAGAGCGTTCTGGAAACTGGTCACGTTCCACAACTGACACCTCCGCTAAAAAGCCTGCTAAAAAGTCCGGTGCAAAAAAGTCAGCCAGCACAAGTTCTGATGTGCCATTGCCACGAGCGAAACCGGGCAGCAAGGCTGCGAAAGCAGAAGCGGCTGCACTGAAAGCCGAAGCGGCTGCAAAAACCAAAGAGGCTGCCAAAACCAAAGAGGCTGCAAAAACCAAAGAGGCTGACGCCAGGGAGAAAGAAGCCAAAGCTGCAAAGCCTGACAAAAAGCAGGAGACCTCAGTGCCTGCTCCGCGTAAAAAGGAAGCTCCCAAGAAGACTGTTGAGGCAGGGCTGGCTCCGTCTGCTGGTGATACATCCAACACAAGTGCACCATATCGCGGCAACCTTGATAGTTCAGAAGTAAAAAAAGTCCTGTCTGACAAGGTTCTGGAATCCCGCGTAGATGGCAACGCTGCACGTATTACGCTGGCTGAAGATGGCACATTGAGCTGGACATCATCGGCAGGTAATGGTCAGGGCAGATGGTGGACTGAAAATGGCCGGATATGCGATCGCTTTGATCCTTCCGGCAGCTTTCCAGGACGTGGCACCGGGTGCCGTAGCTTTGAACAAAAGGCAGATGGCTACTATGCCGGTGGACGCAAGCTGAAATTCCTGAACTGATCAGGCCTTTTGACGTGCAACCAGGCCAAGCACGGTTGCCACCATGCGATAGGCGGTGAGTGCGCCAAGGCCATCCACATCCTGGTCCGGCATCAGTTCGACAAGATCAAAAGCCGAAATTGTGGCCTTGTCGGAAATGGCCTGCATCAGGCCGGATGCCTGCCAATAATCAAGTCCGCCTGGTGCCCTGCCAATGACAGCCGGCATGATTGAAGGATCAAGCCCGTCACAATCAAAACATATGATGACATTCGAGCCCGTCGGTACGGCATCGATAACCGGTTGCAGTCCGGTGGTGGCGATGTCACGGGCAGTGAAAAACTGAACGCCCCATGCAAGGGCATCTTCATGGTCCTGTGGCCGGGCAGAACCGATATTGCGGGCGCCAACCTGAATGATACGCTCGATGTGCGCCATTTCCGATGCACGCCGCATGGTTGATGACAGTCCCCAGCGTTCGCCGCCAACATCATCGCGCCAGTCGATGTGAGCATCTATCTGCACAATGGTATATTTTCCGCGGCCCTCAAATGCTTGCAGCATGGGAATGGGGATGCTGTCATCGCCGCCCAGAATGATCGGCACTGCACCACGATCCAGAATAGTGCTTACGGTTTTGCGGATTGCATCGCGATTGGCTGCATTGTCTGCGCCATAGGGCAGGTCGCCAAGATCACACACATCCGTCGGCCCGCCAGGCAATAACGGTGCGCGAAAGTCGAAATCCATGTGTTGCAGGTTGGCGGCATAGGCAGCAGCTGCTGTACGGATGGCGGCAGGTGCGTCCTTGCAATAGGGGCCTACGGATGAATAAGGCGTCGCACATGGCACGCCAAGGATGGCAGCCTTTGCCTTTATCTCATCAGGTGACTTGCATGCTGGCACGCCAAGAAACGTCGAAACATCATGGGCACCAAACATGCTGGCAATATCGATTTTCTGCATTTGTCGGCACCCATATCATAAGTGGGGAGGGGTCAGGCCTTTGACGCGGCCATATAGTCTGCAAAGCGGGCAAACAGATAATGTGAGTCCTGTGGTCCTGGCGAGGCTTCCGGGTGGTGCTGCACCGAGAATACTGGCTTGCCTTTCAACTGTATGCCGCAATTTGATCCATCAAACAGTGAGACATGGGTTTCTTCGACGCTTGATGGCAGGCTTTGGGCATCAACAGCGAAACCATGGTTCATGGATGTGATTTCAACCTTGCCAGTCGTATGGTCCTTTACGGGATGATTTGCACCATGGTGTCCTTGATGCATTTTCATCGTTTTACCACCAAGAGCCAGTGCCAGCATCTGGTGGCCAAGGCATATGCCGAATAGCGGGGTTCCGCTGTCCACGAGCTTCCTGATTTGCGGCACGGCATAGTTTCCTGTGGCAGCAGGATCGCCCGGTCCGTTCGAGAGGAACACGCCATCGGGTTTCATCGCCAGAATGTCCTCGGCATTTGTGTTGCCCGGCACGACTGTAACCTTGCAACCCTGTTCCGCAAGGCAACGAAGGATATTGCGTTTGGCACCGAAGTCCATCGCCACGACATGATGGATTGGTTTTTCAACTGAGCTGAAACCTTCGTTCCATGCCCACAGTTTTTCGTCCCAATCATAGCGCTGTGCACACGATACTTCGATAG
>JBAUGO010000329.1:0-4532 GCA_049679775.1 Anderseniella sp. | reverse complement strand
GGTTCCGTACGCATTTATGATCCCACCATTGATAACAGTCGGGTCTATGCCACCTGCATCCAGCAATGCGGCCACAAGGGAGGTCGTCGTAGTCTTGCCGTGCGTGCCGCCAATAGCCACACATGACTTGAAGCGCATCAATTCAGCCAGCATTTCAGCCCTGCGAACCAATGGCAGATACCGTGCCCGCGCTTCAATAACTTCTGGATTGTCACTCTTGACCGCCGTGGAAGTCACTACGACTTGTGCGTTTCCAAGATTTTCCGCCTTGTGGCCAATATGTACCGTTACACCTGCCTTGCGAAGTCGTGCGACGTTGTAATTATCGGCAATATCCGAGCCCTGTACAGTGTAGCCAAGCGTGGCCATCACTTCAGCAATCCCGCTCATGCCAATGCCACCAATCCCGACAAAATGTATGGGGCCTATGTCTTGCGTAAGTTTCATTCGTTTCTCATTTCTCATACCGAAGCGGGACGGGCCAGTTGTTCAACCAGATCTGCCAGCAGTTCTGCAGCATTTGGGCGACCATGCGCGCTGGCCGCCTGAGCTGCTCTGGTAAGATCAGCGTCATCGAATCGCAAGCGCGTTATGAATGCACTTACACGTTCAGGCACCATGTCTGCCTGCTCCATAACCCATCCTCCACCGGCTTTTTCCATGCTTTGCGCATTGCGTAGCTGGTCATTATCCAGAGAATGTGGCAGCGGCACGTAAATGGCAGGTCGTCCGATGACCCCCAGCTCAGCCACGCTGGAAGCCCCTGCCCGACACATCACTAAATGGGCCTTTGCAATACGCTCCGGCATATCATCAAAAAACGTCTCACACGTCGCCTTGACACCAGCCGCTGCATAAGCTGCCCGCACCGCTTCAATATCTTCAGCACGACATTGCTGGACAATACGCAATGTTTTGGTCACCGCATGAGGCAGCTCGGCCACCATCTTCGGCATGAACTGCGAGAAGAACTGCGCACCCTGACTGCCACCGAAAATCAACAGGTTGAAAACCGTGTCAGCACGAGCAGCCTCATAAGGCCTTGCAGCATTTAAGACCACCTGTCGAACCGGATTTCCGGTCAAGCGAACGCGCTCCATTTGTTCGGCAGAAAACCCGTAAAGCGGCTCAAAGGATGACGCTATAAGCCTGGCCTTGCCGAGACTGGCAGCAAGACGGTTGGCCCGACCTGCAACTGCATTTTGCTCGTGCACCATCGACGCAATACCGCAGCGGCGAGCAGCCATCATCACCGGCAAGGAGGGATAGCCCCCAAATCCCACAACAGCACGTGGTTGCAACAGATTGAAAAGAGACGTGCACTGTCGATACCCTGACACAAGCTTATAGGCCTGAGAGGGCAGTTTCCACGGTCTGCCAAAGGTCAAGGTGGATGAGGAGATTTCCTCAATCATGCCGGAACGAAAGCGGTCGCGCCATTCCAGGCCACGCTTGTCAGTAAACAAAAGAACGTCCCACTTGCGCGCTTCCAATACTTGCGCCAGGGCTTGGGCTGGAAACAGGTGACCACCCGTACCGCCTGATGCCAGCACGATTGTACCATCGCCTTTACGTATGGGTGTGGGATGCTTTGCCATACCTGTTAAGCCGTTGACACTGCCAGAGCACTGACGGGTTGCGGCAAAGCCCGGCTGCGCGCCTTGACACGCGAGAAGGCCAACAATAGCCCCATCGAAAACGCCATCGCGATCAGTGAAGAACCACCATAGGATACAAATGGCAATGTCATGCCCTTTGCTGGCAGCAAGGTCAGGTTCACGCCAAGATTGATGAACGACTGGAAGCCATAAAGCGTCACCAGACCGGTGAGACTGAGAACAGCAAAGGGATCCGTGACACGCGTCGCCCGCAACAGGACGCGCAACACGACAAAGCCGATAACGAGGATGAGAATGGCACAGACAACAAAGCCAAACTCTTCTCCAATAACGGCCGGGATGAAGTCAGTATGCGCATCAGGTAGTATATGCTTGGCACGTCCGCCCCCTGGCCCCGTGCCCATCAGGCCACCATTGTGAAAGGCTTGTGTGGCGGCATCAACCTGAAAAGTGTCATGATCTTCCGGATTTAGAAACCTGTTTACCCGCGATGCCACATGAGGGAACGAAAAATAAGCCATCACTGCGGCCCCAGCTGCGGCACCGCCAAGACCAAATATCCAAATCCAGGAAATTCCATAAACCAGAAGCAGGGTTGCGAATACCGCTGATAACAATACCAGCTGACCAAAATCCGGTTGAAGCACGAGCAGCCCCGCCATGGCACCGAACAGGGCGAAAGCTACCCACAAACCCGGCATGTCCGGGCGCCTTGTGCCTTCAGCAAGAAACCATGCAGCCGTAACCACGAACGCGGGTTTGGCAAATTCCGAAGGCTGCACATTTATCGGGCCCAGATCCAGCCAGCGATGCGCACCCTTGATTTCAGGGCCGATAAACAGCGCCGCTCCCATGGCTGCAAGGCCTGCAACAAACGTAAACATGCATACCCGCTTGGCCTGTGTCGGTGACAATAGCGATGTCAACAACAGAACAATCACAGCTGGAACCAGAAAGACAAGCTGACGTGTGAAAAAGTGAAAGTGATCAAGGCCGATACGCGTGGCAACGGGTGGTGACGCAGCCATCAGGAAAAGTACACCAGCCGCCATCAACACAAAGACACACCCCAGTAGCACCTTGTCCACTGTGAACCACCAGTCGGCAATCAATCCTCTGTCAGAACGGGAAATGAGCATTTTCAGGCCACCTCTTTTTGCTGGTGAACACCATCAAGTCCACGCACAAGGTCACGGAACCTGTCACCGCGAACCTCAAAATTGGGAAACTGATCAAATGAAGCGCACGCGGGCGACAACAGCACCGCGATTTCTTCCGATGAAGACGTATCTGATGCTGCATCTGCTGCTGCCTGAGCAACGGCCGCTTCCATGGTGGTGCTAATTACATATGGAACATCACTTGCCAGTGTCTGCGCCAGAAGTGCTGCATCCTGACCAATGAGATATGCCTTGGCAATGCGCGGAAACAACGCCTTGAGCGGCTCTATGCCGCCTGACTTGGCTTGACCACCTGCAATCCAGTAAATCCTCTCAAAGCTGAGCAATGCCTTTTCTGCAGCGTCGGCATTGGTTGCCTTGCTGTCATTGATAAAGACACAACGCCCAGAAAAGCCCACCTCTTCCATGCGATGAGCAAGACCAGGAAAACTGTCAAAGCCCGCTTTGATCTGGCTTGAAGTCAATCCCATTGCCCGAGCTGCAATATAGGCCGCGCAGGCATTTTGCGCATTATGCAAGCCACGCAAGGCACGCGCACCGCTGAGAGCAACTGTCGTACCATCCCGGTTATCAACAATCCGGGCTCCGTCAGAAGCAACATCACATTCACTGGACAAAACACTGAAGGACACTAACGCTGCATGTTCACCTGCTTTGACAGCAATGTCAGCACACCATTTATCGTCAATGGAAATGGCTGCTATGGCCTTGCCAGTCTGGCGCGAAAACATTCGGGATTTCACGCCCGCATAATTTTCCATGGAACCGTGGCGATCCAGATGGTCAGGTGTCAGGTTCATCAAGATGCCAACATCTGGCGCAAGCGACGGCATAAGATCGATTTGATATGAGGACAGTTCAATCACGTAAATGGCCGAAGCCTCAGGCGCAGGCAGCAGCAAGGCTGCCGTCCCGATGTTGCCACCCACATGCACATTCAACCCAGCCGTGGCCAGCACATGACCAACAAGCGCTGTGGTGGTAGATTTACCATTGGTGCCGGTAATACAAATCAACCTTGCACCTGAACCAGCAATTTCACGCGCCAGAATTTCGGTGTCACCGATTATCTCGACATTTGCCGCAAGCGCCTTCTTGACGCTCCAGTGTGGTTCGGGATGAGTGAGAGGAACACCCGGCGACAGGACGAAACTGTCCATTTGTGCAAAATCCACCTCATGCAGATTATGCACCGGCAAGCCCAGCTCACGCGCCTTTTCAGCAGCGGCTGGTGCATCATCCCAGGCATAAACCTCGGCTCCACCACGCAGCAGCGCATCAACAGTAGCATTGCCACTGCGACCCAGGCCAAACACGGCGACCTTTTTACCCCTGAAGCTGTTTGCTGCAATTGTCATCGTTTGAAGTTCACAGTCCTATCGCAGTTTGAGAGTGGCGAGGCCAATGAGCGCCAAGACCACGGAAATGATCCAGAACCGGATGACAATTGTTGGTTCCTTCCAGCCTTTTTGTTCAAAATGATGGTGCAATGGTGCCATGGCGAAAACACGTTTGCCTGTCAGCTTGAAAGAGGCCACCTGCACAATGACCGACACCGTTTCCAGCACAAACAATCCGCCAATGATGGCCAGGACGATCTCATGCTTGGCAGCAACTGCAATGGCCCCAAGTGTACCACCCAGTGACAACGAGCCGGTATCGCCCATAAAGATCATGGCAGGAGGTGCATTGAACCACAAAAAGCCCAAGCCCGCTCCTATGAGTGCACCAC